>NZ_CAJPHE010000011.1:0-240291 GCF_905339875.1 Burkholderia sp. BCC1998 | reverse complement strand
GCTGCCGCTGGGCGTCCCGATGTGGTTCAGGTATTCGACGCCGCCGTCGATCCGGCCGTACAGCGTCACGCTCGTCTGCGCGAACGCGGCCGCCGGTGCGGCGACCACGATCAGCGATGCGAAATGTTTGAATGTGAGTCGCAAAATCAAGCTCGCCCCCTCCACGTCTCGACCGCCCGCTGCATGCCTCGCGAGCGCGCACGTTGTGTCCGCAATCGATCGAAAAAACACCCGGGCCCTCGCCGCGCCAGGCGCGAGCAGGTTGCCCGACATCCCGATACCCTTCCTGCAAACGGCTGCTTGCCGATCGCACCGCACACGCCGGCGCATTATCGTTGGCCGGCAACCCATGCCATCACGGCAGCGATGGTGCAACGCACACCATACGAATCGACATGCACGCGTCTGACGTTGATAATCCGCCGAACTGCGACGGAACAAGCGACAAAGACGATGGAATCGATACGGTACGCGGCCGCCGCGAGCCTTCCTTGTGGACCGATTATGAGGGTAGGACAAGCAACGCGCGATGAACAACCACTATTTGGAAATTCACCCATGCCGCTCGTTTCTTGATGACGGAATCGAGTCGTGCCAGCATCGGACTTGCCGCCTCTGTTGCCGGCCATGCGCCGTGACACTCCAGTGATGGTTGACGACGCAGTTGACGATGACGATCCATGCAATTGCAACACGCCCGTCACAGCACGCCATGTGAATCGGCGGACGATGAAAAGCGGGAATGACGCGGTTGCCGGCCGCGCACCTACCGGCCGGCAACCGAAGGCTTATCGCGGCGTTTCGACGTAGGTTTCCCTGCAGATCTCGCGCAGCGCCTGGACGAGCACATCCCGCGTCGGCGCATGCGATTCGGCGGCGCGGGTAAACAGCGCGATGGGCGGCAGCGTCCAGACCAGCGAGTAAGGCACGATCGCCACGCCGGCGATGCGCACCATTTCTTCCGCGATATCGGCCGGCACGATCGACACCGCGTCGTCGCTCGACGCGATCATTTCGCCGATCAGCTTCGACGAGTAGCTTTCGACGATCGGCACCGGCGGCGCGATGCCCGCCGACAGAAACAGGTCGGTCACCTGCTCCCGCATCGGCGTGTGGGGCGCGCCGAGAATCCAGTCCAGCGCGTGCAGCTTCTCCCAGTCGAGCTTCGTGCGGGCCAGTTTCGCGGCGAGCCGCCGGCTCGCGATCATCCGGGGCTGCTGCTGGTACAGGACTTCGAAGGAGGCCTGCCCCAGATCGATCGCCGACGATGCGCGCCCGATCACGAGATCGACGCTGTGGTCCTTGAGCTGCAACAGCAGCTGATCGCTGGTGCCTTCGTGGATCGTCACGGTCAGTCGCCGTTCCATCCGGGATTGCAGCCGCTTGAGCGCCGCCGACAGCATCTGGCCCGAAATAAACGGAATCACGCCGATATGCAGGTGCGCCGCATGGCCGGCGGCGACCGCCTCCATCTCGCGGGCGAGATGGTCGAGATCCTTCAGCATCGCCTTGGCGCGCTCGAGCACGACCGAACCGAGTGCGGTCGGCCGCATCCCGCGCGACGAGCGCTCGAACAGCGGCGTGCCGAACATGCTTTCCAGCTCGGACAACGCATTCGTCACGGCGGGCTGGCTGCTGGCCATGTGCTCCGCGACGCGCGTCAGCGACCCGTGCTGCTGGATCTGCAGCAACAGCATCAGGTGCCGCATCTTCAGGCGCGCGCCAAGCCGCCTGACCACGTCGTTCGCGTCGAATGTCATTGCCGTACCGCCGCACCATCATGAAAAAGTGATGAACCGATATTAAAACAGAATCATCTCCTTATGGCCGATCCCTAGAATCACCTCATGGATCGCGTCGGGACTGGCCTGACGCGCACGCCCGGACCCGACAACATGAAACAGACAGAGACCCAGCAGCAGGCCGCGTACGACTATCACGAGTTTCCGACCCCGGGGAAGATCTCCGTCGTCGCCAGCAAGCCGCTCGTGACGCAGCGCGATCTCGCGCTCGCCTACACGCCCGGCGTCGCCAGCGTCTGCGAGTCGATCGCCGCCGAGCCGCTGAACGCGCACCGCTTCACGAGCCGCGGGAATCTGGTGGGCGTGATCACCAACGGCACCGCCGTGCTGGGTCTGGGCAACATCGGCGCGCTCGCGTCCAAGCCGGTCATGGAAGGCAAGGCCGTGCTGTTCAAGAAGTTCGCGGGGATCGACGTGTTCGACATCGAGATCAACGAGACCGACCCGGACAAGCTCGTCGACATCATCGCCGGCCTCGAGCCCACTTTCGGCGGGATCAACCTCGAGGACATCAAGGCGCCGGAGTGCTTCACCGTCGAGCGCAAGCTGCGCGAGCGCATGAAGATTCCCGTCTTTCACGACGACCAGCACGGCACCGCGATCACCGTCGCCGCCGCGTTCATCAACGGGCTGAAGGTGGTCGGGAAGTCGATCAAGGAAGTGAAGGTCGTGACGTCCGGTGCCGGCGCGGCGGCGCTGGCCTGCCTGGACCTGCTCGTCGACCTCGGGCTGCCGGTCGCGAACATCTGGGCGACGGATATCGAAGGCGTCGTCTATCGCGGCCGCACCACGCTGATGGATCCGGCCAAGGAACGCTTCGCGCAGGAAACCGATGCGCGCACGCTGTCCGAAGTAATCGGCGACGCGGACGTGTTCCTCGGGTTGTCGGTCGGCGGCATCCTGAAGCCGGAGATGCTGAAGGCGATGGCCGCGCGGCCGCTGATCCTCGCGCTCGCCAATCCGACGCCGGAGATCTTCCCCGAACTCGCGCACGCGACGCGCGACGACGTCGTGATCGCGACCGGCCGCTCGGATTTCCCGAACCAGGTCAATAACGTTCTCTGCTTCCCGTACATCTTCCGCGGCGCGCTGGATGTGGGCGCGACGACGATCACCCGCGAAATGGAAATCGCCGCGGTTCACGCGATCGCCGGCCTCGCGCAGGAAGAGCAGAACGATATCGTCGCGGCGGCCTACGGCGGCGACGAAGTGTCGTTCGGTCCGCAATACCTGATTCCGAAGCCGTTCGATCCGCGCCTGATCGTGCGTATCGCACCGGCCGTCGCCAAGGCGGCGATCGAAGGCGGCGTGGCGACGCGTCCGCTCGCGGATCTCGACGCGTATGTCGAGCAGTTGCAGCAGTTCGTCTACCACTCGGGCGCGTTCATGAAGCCGCTGTTCGCGACCGCGCGCCAGCTCGTGCGCGACGGCGGCAAGGCACGCATCGTGTTCACCGAAGGCGAGGACGAGCGTGTGCTCCGCGCGGTGCAGGTGATCGTCGACGAGAAGCTCGCGCGCCCGATCCTGGTCGGCCGTCCGGAGGTGCTGCTCGCGCGGATCGAGCGGTTCGGCCTGCGCCTGCGTCTCGGTCAGGACGTCGAGGTGACCAATCCGGAATATGACGAGCGCTTCCCGCAATACTGGACCACGTATTGGGAACTGCGCTGCCGCGACGGCATCTCGAAGGAAATGGCGCGCGTCGAAATGCGCCGGCGCCTGACGCTGATCGGCGCGATGATGGTGCGGCTCGGCGATGCGGACGGGATGATCTGCGGGACGGTCGGCGAGTATCACAACCACCTGCGCTTCGTCGATGAAGTGATCGGCAAGAAGCCCGATGCATCGACCTACGCGGCGATGAACATCCTGCTGCTCAATCAGCGGACGGTCGCGCTCGTGGATACGCACGTGAACGACAACCCGGATGCGGAGCAGATCGCGGAATTCACGATCGCGGCCGCGCGGCAGATGGAATGGCTGAACCTCACGCCGAAGGCTGCGCTGCTGTCGCGGTCGAACTTCGGGTCGGGCAGCGCGGCGTCGGGCGTGAAGATGCGCAAGGCGCTCGAGATCATCCGCGCGCACGCGCCGGATATCGAAGCCGATGGCGAGATGCATGGCGACTGCGCGCTCGATGAGGCGCTGCGTGCGCGGCTGCTGCCGATGTCGCCGCTGAAGGGCGCGGCGAACCTGCTCGTGTGCCCGAACGTCGATGCAGGGAACATCGCTTACAACCTGCTCAAGACGGAAGCCGGCAGCAACGTCGCGGTCGGGCCGTTCCTGCTGGGGGTCAATGCGCCGGTGAACATCCTCACGTCGAGCGCGACCGTGCGACGGATCGTGAACATGACGGCGTTGACCGTGATCGAAGCGAATCGGAACGTGGCGGGTTGAGTGCGGCCCAGGTAGTCGCATGATGGGTGCCGGCTGCGGCCGGCCCTGTCCTGCGAGCGAAGTATTAGAATCGTCGGCAATCGGCTGCCGATTCGGCGGCCGTCCCTGCTCGCGAGAAGACGCGATGAAGGTAACGATTGCATACCTCGACGAACCGCCATTTGGATGGACGGAACCGGACGGCACGGCAACCGGTGCCGACCTCGATCTCGCCGGCGAGATCCTTCGGGCGATCGGTGTCACGCGGATCGAACCTCACCTGACGACGTTCAGTGAACTGCTGCCCGGTGTCGCCGCAGGCCGCTGGGACATGAACGTTCCGCTCTTCGTTACGCCGGAACGCGCCGCCATGGTCGCGTTCAGCGTACCCGTGTGGGGAATCGCGGACGGCTTTCTCGTTCGTGCCGGAAACCCGAAGCAACTGACCCGCTATGCGTCGCTTGCCGCGCGTCCCGATGCCCGTCTTGGCATCATTACCGGACAGGTACAGCACGACTCGGCGAAAGCCGCGGGCGTGAGCGAGCATCAGATCACCCTGTTCGACCGGCAAGCCGATGCGATCGACGCGGTGCGCGCCGGCGCGGTCGACGCGTACGCCAGTACCGCGCTCGGACTTCGGATCGTGGCGAAGCGGATGGGCTGCGCATTGCTCGAGGCCGTCGCGCACGAACCGGTAGCGGACCGGTTACACCACCTGCCGCCGTTGGGTGCCTTCTCGTTCAATCGACAAAACAGCGCGTTGCTTGATGCAGTCAACCGGCAGCTGCGCTCGTATCTGGGCTCGCCGGAGCATCGCGCGCGCATGGCGGGATTCGGATTGAGCAGTGCCGAAATCGATCCTGCCCTCCGCTGAAACGGTGCCGCGACGATGAGCACCGGCAACTGGAGAAAGCGCATTCGACATGGTGGCACTGGAAGCTGCGCATCGCGCACGCTTGTGCTGGTGCTAGTGCTCGCGAAAACGGGCGGCGCCGCTGGCGCGCGTCGAGACGCCGAACCGTTTTCCGGAGGGACGTTCACCGCTCGACACGGTTTCAATACGCCGGTGCGAACTGTCGAGCAGGACTGTCGCTGGCGGGTAACGGCCGGCAGCGGCGTTGAAGATCAACGACGCCACCTGGAGACCATGACGTGACGGACACCGAAAAATACGTGATGGAGTGCATCACCAAATGGGTCTGGTCAGGCTTTAACGACCCCGATGATGTCCGGGAAATGATGGAGGACATCCTGGAGCCGGACTGCGACGCGGATCGGCTGGAAGGTTTCATCGAGTCGGAATTCGAGCGCAAGGCTGCGGCAGAACGGTCCTGGCCTCGGGAGACGGATTGCGATCGGCTGGATCGCGTGTTCGATGAACTGGACGACGACGGCATCTGCGCGCTGTCGAACGCCGGATACACGATGTCGGATGGCCACTCGGACGTTTCGGAAGCCGTGCAGGACGCGCCGCAAGGGCGCTATCACGGGTACTGCTTTTATCACGGACAGGATGTCGAAAGAGCGCTGGATGGACACGGCCTCACGATCGCCTTCGGCGACCTCGCCGGCGACGACGCGCGCGGTGCGGTAGTGGGCCGCCGGGTCGCGGAAGCGCTTGCGCGGGCCGGGTTCGAAACGTCCTGGAACGGGTCTGTCGCCAGTCGTATCGAGCTTCCATCGTTCGACTGGAAGAGACGCCATCGGTAGCATCGGGTGTATAGGCCGGGATCTGACTGGTGGGTCAACGTCAGATTGGGTCTCGGATAATACGATCGCTCGTCGCCAATGGTGGTGATCGACCTGAAGCGGACGGTCAGCTTTCTACAAAGCAGCCATTCGCTTCAGATGGGCCAGACGCATAGTCCCATGGAACAGTCCAGACCGGACTGCGGTCGATCGTCACTACACGTAGACATTTGGAAGATCAATCACATGCATCTTCCTCCAGCGGCCCGACGAGTTCCCCAGCAGAGCGACAGCGCTACAGCACGTTCGAATCGCCTCCCGCGCAGACAGACGATGTTCGAGCTCGACGGCAGCCAAATGTGCTGTCACGGCATCGCCGTGTGCGACAGTCAGATGTGGGACGATGCCATCGTGTGCGCCCCCATAGGGGCGAAACATGGGGAATCGCTCGACCAGCGCAGTCGTCAAGGCGACAAACGGTTCTGGCGGATCGGGAGCAAGATAAGTGGTGACCGCAAACCGCTCGACCTTCCTCAACGAAAATTCGAACGGCCGCACGTTACTCAGCGCGCTTCGTGCCTGATGAAGGACATCGGGCGTAATTTCGTCAGGCGGCATGAAGGGAAACAGGACCGTGATATGCGCCGGCACGCCCAAGTCAGAGGTAGCATCAAACCGGCTCCGAAGGTCCGCTACTGTTGACTCGGCTGCGGGAACCTCAACGACGAACGCTGTTGTGAGCATTCGGGAATCCTCTCGCGTCGATTGACCATCTATGGTCGACTTCCGTCGGTAACTCGCCCCTTGGCTGCCTGCGGCATCTCTAAATGATGATGGTCACACGGGGCCAGCGGTCCTTGTATCTTTTCTGCTGGATTCGCTGAAGATAGGTATCAATGCTGACACGCGCTGGATTGCGTCGTACCACCATGGAAAAGAGGTCGTCGAGCCCGTATGGCGCGCAGACATCAATTGTCCCGTCACGGAGCAAAGTCAGTCCTACCGTCGTCGTGTACTCCGGCCAGGACGCAATGGCTTCGGCCAGTGAACTGAAGGGGGGCACCGGATGCCGAAAGGCGCTCTCGAACCAGAGATGAACAGCGGCCTGATTCGTGACCTCCCACGGAATTTCGGGACACTGCGCGGTGAGGCTGCGCTGGATTTCGGCATCGCGAATCGACGACAAGTCGGACGGGTCGAAGTAGGCTAAATCGACGTCGGCTAGGCGTGTCGGAGTCACATATCCATGGAGCGAGTCCCAGACCAAATTGCGAATGGCCCCTGCGCCAATGCACCAGGATTTCAGGCCCATTGCACGTGCCGCCGACAGCGCCGACAGACACCAAGATGACTGTCGGGCTATTTCGACTAATCTTTCATTGAGATTCATCGCGGATCTACGCAGCCTAAACGAGCAGCACTGCTCAGATTGTCATCAAATCCGGCCGCACTGTCGAGTGACCGAAACTGGCCGCCCGTCACCCGCGGAGGAAGCGATGATCGGCCCCACGAACGGCTGCCTGGGCGTGCAATTCGCCCCTCGCCCGAAAACGCTTGACCTTGTCACAGTGACAAGGCGTCCACTGTCGGGCGAGGAGGCGTTCATGACCCGTCACTATCCCCCGACGTCCCGTCACGCACTTACCACGGCACTCGAGCATCCAGACGCTTCGCTCCGTCTTGCGGCTGCGCTCGATGCCGGCACGACTCCCGATCCAGGCCAGATCACGCTACTGGTGAAGCGTTGCGGTGTCGAACCGGATTTCTTCGTTCGCGACATGCTCACCTGGGCGCTCACCCGGCATGCGCAGGATCTGACCTTGCCATTGCTGCTTGACGAGCTGCGCTCGCCGTTGGCGCAAGCGCGTAGCCAGGCGCTGCATACGCTCTCGAAGATCGGCGACCCCGCAACCTGGTCAGCGATCACAAGCGGGCATCTACATGACCCCGATCCGGAGGTGGCACGAACTGCGTGGCGCACCGCGGCGGGGCTGGTGCCGACCTGGCAACGAGCCGCCTTGGCACGCGAACTGGTTCGCGAGCTGGGCCGCGGCGACAAGGACCTCAAGCGCAGTCTGAGCCGGGCCTTACTCATGCTTGGAGACGACGCCATTGCCCCGCTCGATGCGGCGGCGGCCCGACACACGGACCCGGCGGTTCGCGTTCATGCCTGCGCGAGCCTCAGGCTCATCGCGGACCCGGAGAGTGCGTTTGTGCTCGATCCAGCCGATGCGTGGCGCGCAGGTGCACCGTTGCCCTACGCCGATGAATAGGCGGGTTGACGGCGATCGATGTGATGAGCCACGTGTTGGCCGAGGTGATGGAAGCCGTTGGCGGTTTGTTAGAATCTTCGAGGCTCGATGGGAGCCAAGGCCGAGACACGACGCGGCGTGAACCAGATGACACCGGAGACAAGTGATGCGCATCAGCGAGTTGGCCAATCGTTCCGGCGTCAGCGCGCGCATGCTGCGGCACTACGACGCGATCGGACTGGTCAGCCCATCGGGACGTACGGAAGCGGGATACCGCGAGTATTCGCAAGCCGATGCCTTGCGCCTGTTCCAGGTGGAGAGCCTGCGTTCGCTGGGCCTTGGGCTGGCCGAGGTGCGTCAGGCGCTCAGCCAACAGGCGCCTCACCCCGATGTGCTCATTGACGCGCTGATGGTTCGCAGCCGCGAGCGGCTGGCCGCAGAGCAAGCGTTGCTTTGCCGGCTGACTTCTGTGTCCACCACCTCTCCCGATGATTGGTCAGCAGTGCTTGATGTCGTGCATCTGTTGAAAGGACTGGAGTCGACGCATGCGCCTGAGAGACAGCGTGCTGCGTTTGACGCCGCGTCCAGCGATGCCCCGCTTGCAGCACTCATCGCCCACGCACTGCTCCAGGAACAAGAGCCGAATGTCGCAGGTGCGCTGCACTGGGCGCTGGGAAGAACCGTAGGCAGCGGCGCCAGCGTACTTGGCGCGGCGCTTCAACAGCCCGATCCGGCAGTACGCGAACGGGCCGTGCTCGCGCTGGCGAAACTCGGCGGTTCCGATGCGGTGGAGACCTTGCGTGGCTCGCTCCTCGACCCCGCGGAGCGCGTGCGGTATCGCGCTGCGCGGGTGCTGGGGGGATGGGGGATACGCGACGCCATTCCCCTGCTGATCGAGCAGGTTCTTGGCGGGACTCACGATGTCGAGGCGGCCGATGCGTTAGCCGATTTGGCGGAAGACCCTGCGATCGCAAGGCAAATTGTGGAGCGCTTTGAAGCAGCGATCTCGGACGGTCGAGCCGATGTCCAGACCCGTGTACGTGTTTGTCAGGCGCTCGCCGAATTCAATGGCACGGCGTCGGCCCTGCTTGCCCGGCTGGCCGCCGATCCCGACCCGTCCGTGGCGCGCAATGCTCATTACGTGATGGGTATTCGCAACGACGCGCCAACGTAGTCGAGTTTGAGTTTGATAGTCGGTCTCTTCCTTGGAGGCGAATGCCCTCATTTCCTGTCTCTCCCGGATCTGTCGGCGGGGAAATAGTCTGCTCGCTTGCGCGGCAGCAGACGTGCGCTTGTCCGGGAGGGTCCAGGCGCGGGTGCTTGGATGAGTCGATGAGTCCGGCTCCGCACCCAAGTTAATCGACGTCCGGGACGAACGTCGCAGCAAGCAGCGCGACGCATTCTCGATATGCCAACGTGACTGAGGTATGCTAGCCAGACGTTGGGTGAATTTAGCGTCGCGGCCCTCTAGAACCTTAGTTCGGCTGTTTGTAAAGAACAAAAGCCCACAGTTCGTGTTCACGCTGTTCGTCCATAGTCTTCGGAGCGGCACAATAATTACATGCAACCACAGTACATTACCGTTGGGGTTCTTTTCGCTCATGGCGTCCGCCATACTGTCCCGCTCTTTCAACGTCCCTATGTTTGGGATGAAGAAAACCAGTGGCAACCGCTGTGGGAAGACATTTCTGGATTGCTCGACAGAATCGAGCGCAGCACAGGCAAATCTACGATCCCCGGACACTTTCTCGGCACAGTCGTTCTTGAGCAAACGCCAAATGTGACTGGCAGTCTCCCTAGGCGAGAGGTCATCGACGGACAGCAGCGATTGACGACTCTTCAGATTGTGTTGAAGGCGGCGGAGCACGTCTTTGAGACTGCGCTTTCAAGTGTTGAGGAAACATCGAGACGGGTGGTAGAAGCGGCTCACCGGCAAATCTCTGCCTTGACTATCAATCCTGGTTGGGTTGAGGAGGAAGAGCAATTCAAGGTGTGGCCTACCAACGAAGACCGTGCTCCTTTCGTCGCCGTGATGAGTTCGTCCGCATCAGATGACTATTCGGCACCTCTCACGCAGATGGCGAGAGCATATGCTTTCTTCAGAAAGACGTTCGAAACCTATCTCATTGAATCGGATCTTGTGCCACGTGTACAGCGGCTGGCTGCTGCGCTCAAAGATCATCTCCGTCTGATTGTTCTCGATCTTGACAACAGTGACGAGCCCCAAGCGATCTTCGAAACGCTAAATGCACATGGCACACCGCTCTTGCCTGCCGATTTGATCAAGAACTGGGTGTTGTGGGAAGCCAACCGTCAGAATTTGAACGCTTCAGAACTATACGAGAAGCACTGGAGACTGTTCGATCGAGACCACGAATATTGGCGCATGGAAGTCGGTACTGGCCACGCTGCGAGACCGCGGGTCGATACTTTTTTGCAGAACTGGTTGACGAAGGAGACACTGACGCCAGTTTCGGCAAAGCACCTGTATGACAAGTTCTTGCAATACGTCGATGGCCTGAAGACAGCTTCACCTGACCAAAAGCTTGACGTTTCGAAAATGATGGCAGGTATCCATGCTGACGCTCTTCGCTATCTGCACATTTCCGATCCACAAGGAAGTACACGCTTTGATGAGTTTTTGCGACGTTTGCATACCCTTGACGTCGTAGTATTCCATCCGCTCCTGCTTGCACTTCTGGGTAGACCCGGCGTTACGGCCTCCAATCTCGACGAGGCTGCTACCGTGCTAGAAAGCTACCTCGTTAGACGCATGATCTGCGGTTATCAGACGCGCGGTTATGGCGGACTGGCGATCTTTCTAATGCTGTCCCTTCAGGCTATTGGCGATGAAGATGTCGCAACTGTCTTGCGCCGCGATCTCTCCGTCGGCGACGAATGGCCGAACGACTCAGAGTTTAAGCGGGAATGGCTAAACAGGAAATTCTACGGTGCGCTCCGCCGCGATCGCGTTCTTATGATTCTTCGCGCCATCGAAGAATCCTATCAGCGTCATGCTTCCAAGGCTGAACCGGTCTTGTCTTTCAATTTTTCGAAACTCGAGATTGAGCACGTCATGCCACAGAACTGGGGCGAGCACTGGCCTCTCAAATTCGGTGACAGTCCCGAGGAAAGAGCGCGCGTAGTACAAGGAATCGGCAATCTCACCCTCGTGAGCCAAAAGCTTAACGGGAGCTTGTCAAACGCGCCTTGGAATACGTCGCTCGGAAACGGTGTCAAGACGAAGCGTGAGGCTTTGGAGGAGCACAGCAAACTGGAACTGAACCGCTTGCTGCTGAAAACGTATGTAGACTGGGATGAGACGGTTATCGCGAAACGAGCTGAGGCGCTGTTCGAAGAAGCGTGCACTATCTGGCCACGTTAGGGTGTCCCGCTCCTGACGAATAAGCGATGTTCGGGATCGTCTGTTGACGGTCCCGAAGCGGTCCCCAAGCGACAAGTGATGAATGCCCGAAGATGGCCGAACTAAGTCAGCCGACCTGACGCTGCCTGTTTGACCCAGTCCAACCTTTCACACATCGGGTTCGCACGCAAGCGCTCGTAGCCAGTGCGTATCCGCTTCGACTCAGGCCCATCCATTCATCGGCCGATGATCAATCGCGGCGGCATTCGGAAAACGCGGCGCATCCGTGACGCATGATCGGATCGATCTCGTCACGTCATGCGCCGCAATACATGCCTGGATCGGCGACGCGCTACAGCACCCGCTCCAGCGCACTCGCGAACCGCGCAACCGCCGCATCGACATCATTCAGCTTGTCGAGCCCGAACAAGCCGATCCGGAAAGTCTTGAAATCCGCCGGCTCATCGCATTGCAACGGCACGCCCGCCGCGATCTGCATGCCGACATCGGCGAATTTCTTGCCGGACCGGATATCGTCGTCATCGGTATAACAGACGACGACACCCGGTGCCTCGAAGCCTTCGGCCGCGACGCTCCGGAACCCCTTCTCGGCGAGCAACGCACGAATCCGCGTGCCGAGCTCCAGTTGTTCCGCCCTCACCTTGTCGAAGCCGTACGCGTCCGTTTCCTTGATCACGTCGCGCAGCGTCGCGAGGCTGTCCGTGGGCATCGTCGCGTGATACGCGAACCCGCCGTTTTCGTACGCTTCCATGATCTGCAGCCACTTGCGCAGATCGCACGCGAAACTGGTGCTCGTCGTCGCATCGATGCGCTCGCGGGCGAGCGCACCGAGCATCACCAGCGCACAGCCGGGCGACGCGCTCCAGCCCTTTTGCGGTGCGCTGATCAGTACGTCGACACCGCTCGCCTCCATGTCGACCCAGATCGTGCCGGACGCGATGCAATCGAGCACGAACATGCCGCCGACCGCATGCACGGCGTCGGCGACCGCACGCAGATACGCATCGGGCAGCATCATCCCCGACGCGGTTTCGACGTGCGGCGCGAACACCAGATCCGGCTTGTGCTCGCGAATCGCCGCAACAACTTCATCGATCGGCGCCGGCGCGAAGGCGGCCTGTCTGCCCGCTTCGACCGGACGCGCCTTCAGCACGATCGACTCGGACGGAATGCTGCCCATGTCGAAAATCTGCGACCAGCGGAAGCTGAACCAGCCGTTGCGGATGACGAGGCACTTCCTGTTCGTCGCGAACTGCCGGGCCACGGCTTCCATGCCGAACGTCCCGCTGCCCGGGACGATTGCGACCGCCTTCGCGTTGTAGACCTTCTTCAGCGCAGCGGAAATGTCGCGCATCACGCCCTGGAAGCGCTGCGACATGTGATTGATCGACCGGTCGGTGTACACGACCGAGTATTCGAGAAGCCCGTCGCGGTCGACATCGGGAAGTAATCCTGGCACGTTCGCCTCCGGTAAAGGACATGGGATGAGCGCGAGCGGTGTTCATGAGCGGATGCCGCTGCGCCGATGCAACGCTGCTTTTCTCTGATAGACGAACGATTCTAACGAAAGCTGTCCGCTCGTTGGAAATTTCGGCGGTTGCCCGTCACGCGCGCAACGGCCTCAACCCGGCACGCACTTCATTCGCGAAGATCATCGGTTCTTCCCATGCCGCGAAGTGCCCGCCTGTTGCCGGTTTGTTGAAGTAAATCAGATTGTGATAAGCCCTCTCGGTCCAGCTCCGCGGCGCCTGGTAGTTTTCCCCCGGAAACGCGCTCACCGCCGCCGGCACGCCGACGTCGGCCGCAAGGAAGAAGTTCGCATGCGATTCCCAGTAGAAACGCGCCGCCGAGACGCCCGTGTTCGTCAGCCAGTAAAGCGTGATGTCGTCGAGCACGTCGTCCCGTGTCAGCGCGCCGGCCGAGTGGCCGTTGACCGGGCGACCCTGCACGGCCGCGCTCAGCGCCGCCGCCGGCTGGCCGTAACCGTCTCCGTGGTCGAGCAGCCACGAAGCCAGCGCGACGGGCGAATCGGCGAGTCCGTACAACGTCTGCGGGCGCGTACCCATTTCAATCGCGTAACCGCGCTTCCTCTTGAAATTGGCGCTCAGCTGTTCATACGCATGCCGCTCCTCGTCCGACAAGCCGGCAGGCGCGGGATCGCCGGCCGTCAGCGACTTCAGAATTTCCGCCGGCACGGACGCCGGGAAATTCACATGAATGCCCATCAGCTCAGGTGGCGCCTGTTTCGCCATGATGTTCGTGACGATGCCGCCGAGGTCCCCGCCCTGCGAAGCAAAGCGCGCGTAGCCGAGCCGTTTCATCAGCGTCACCCATGCGCGCGCCGTGCGCTCCGGCCCCCATCCCGTCGTCGTGGGTCGCGCCGAAAAACCATAGCCGGGCAGCGACGGAATCACGAGATGGAACGCATCCGACGCCGGCGCGCCGTACGCCGTCGGATCGACGAGCGGCGCGATGATCTTGAACTGCTCGATGATCGAGCCGGGCCAGCCGTGGGTCACGATCAACGGCATCGCATTCTCGTGCTTCGATCGCACATGGATGAAGTGGATGTCGAGGCCATCGATTTCGGTCACGAATTGCGGATACGCATTCAGCGTCGCTTCGCACTTGCGCCAGTCGTAGTCGCTCGCCCAATACCGCGCGAGCGCCTGAATGGTCGCAAGCTGAATGCCCTGCGACTCGTCGGCCACGGTCTCGCGGTCCGGCCAACGCGTCGCGTTGATGCGGTGCCGCATGTCGGCGAGCTGCGCGTCGGGTACATGCACCCGGAACGGCCGAATCGCCGATCTGTCGCCGCGTGCGGGTTCCGCGGTGCCGATGGCCGGGCTGGTCTGCGCGAGCGCCAGGCGGCTCAGCGAGCCGGCCGCCAGTGCGGCGGCCGCGATACCGACAAAGCGCCGGCGCGACAACGACGTCGTCACGTTGCGACCGGCGCCTGCAGGCGCGCTTTCGGCGCCCGACATCAGGAGCGGCCGATCATCGGCAGCGTTCGTTTTCATATCACACACCTTTCAAGGAAAGATTTCATCGCACCCTTACATGCATATGCACATATTGCGATCAAGAAAATGCGCGTTCATGCGACGACTGCCGGCCCCGATCGGCAAGCCGAATGTTCGGCAACGGCCGGGCAAGCCCGCGCATCACGCAGCCGCGGCACGCCAATCGTCCGCGCCCGCGTCATATCCGGCCACCGGCTGCGCGACGCGTTCGTGAACATGCGCGGTCGGCGTACGGTCGATCATCAGGCTCAGCAATTCCGAGCGGTTATAGTGACCGGCCGCATCCATCAGCATCTTGCGACGGTCGATCATCGAGAAGTCCAGATCGACGATGACCTCGCCCTCGCCCGATCGAAGCGGCTCGGCCATCAACATGCCGTCGGGCGACACGATCGTCGTGAAGCAGCCGCCCGAGATAGGCCCGATCGCGCAACCGGTGTCCTTCATGATTTGCGCCTGCTGGTCGGCATCCAGCCACGCCGTTGCATTGACGACGAACGCGCCGGACTCGAGCGCATGCTGCCGGATGTTGATCTCCATGCGCTGCGCGAAGCCTTCCCCGAAGGCCGAACCCGGATACATCGCCGAATGAATCTGCTCGCCGTCGGCAATCATCGCGTAGCGCGCGAGCGGATTGTTGTGCTCGAAACACGCGAGCTGCCCGATACGGCCGACGGCGCTGTCGACCGCGCGCAGCCCCGATCCGTCGCCCTGCCCCCACACCATGCGCTCGAAGTGCGTCGGCGTGATCTTGCGACGGCGCTGGATCAGTTGCCCGTCCGCGTCGAACAGCAATTGCGCGTTGTACAGCGTGCCGCCGTCGCGCTCGTTGACGCCGATGGACACGACCATGCCGGCCTTGCGTGCTGCTTCGCCGATCGCATCGGTCGCGGTGGACGGCACGGTGACGGCCTGTTCCAGCAGCCGAAGATGCTCGGTACCGGACAGCAGTTCGATGCCCGTCTGAACGGCCGCGAAATACGGGTAATAGGGGACGACCGTTTCGGGAAAAGTGGCGAATTGCACACCTTGCCGGCCAAGGTCGTGGATCTTCTCCACGACCTTGGCGACGGTGGCTTCACGACTGTAGAGCACCGGGCTGAACTGGACAGCGGCGGCCTTGACGACTTTCATGACACACTCCTTGGACAATGCGCGGTGCGGCACTCCGCTCGCGACAGGCGCATTGGAGCAGGCGAACGTATCTCGTTCTTGTCGGAAAGTCGGCGATGTGTATGCGTACGTATCCGCGTCTGTTGCAGATACTTCGGGATACAAAGAAAGGGGGCGACCGGAGCGGCCCTGACCTGACGCGAGCGGTAACGCGACGTCGCGAGGCTCAATCGCGCTGATCGCGTGGTTCGGCTTGCACGCTCTTTGCCGCCGCACGCGAAAACTGCACTTGATATTCGCTCGGCGACAACCCCGTCTTGCGCTTGAACAATTGCCGGAACGTACTGACATCGCTGTAGCCGACGCGCTGACTCACGTCCTCGAGCCCGATCGGCCGTGTTTCCAGCAGACGTTTCGCAACCTCGACCCGCAGATTCTGCAGATACGTCAACGGCGCGAGGCCGACCGCTTCCTTGAAGCGACGATTGAGCGTGCGTTCGCTGACGGCAAGCGATGCCGCCAGATCGCCGAGCCGGAATCCTTGCTGCAATGTCGCTTCCATCCGCTGCTGAGCGCGCGCCACGAGCGTGTCGGTATGCCCGTGTTCGTCGAGAAGCGTGGCAAAGGAGGCCTGCGACGTCCGGTTCATGTCGATCAACAGCGCCTTCGCGGTCATCGTCGCGAGTTCTCCGCCGGCGCAGGCTTCGACGAGATGCACGGCGAGGTTCAGATAGGACGTGACGGAGCCGCCCGAGATGATCCCGTCTTGCGCGAGCAGCAGCTCGTTCGCGCGGACTTCGACACGCGGATAGCGGCGCGCGAAATCCGCCGCTCTCGCCCAGTGCGTCGTCGCGACGCGGCCATCCAGCAGGCCCGCCTCGGCAAGCAGGTAATTCGCCGTGCAATACGCGGCGAGCATCGCGCCGGCCTTGTGTTGACGCCGCAGTGCGGAAGTCAGTTCGCTCAACTGCTCGCGATGCCCGAGGAACTCGTCGATCCGCGAAAAGAAAGGTGCCGTCAGCAGCACGGCGTCTGCTCGTTTGCGCGGGTCGATCTTGCCGTCGACCGGAATGATCTGACCTGACGCCGCCTTCACCGGTTGCCCGTCGAGCGACTCCACGCGCCATGCGAACAACGGCGCGGACGACGCGCCCGGTTCCGCCCGGCGCGCATGGAACTGATTTGCAGCGCTGAAGACATCGACCGGGCCCGCGACGCCGGACGCCAGGATTCCGTCATAGACCCAGATGCGGATGATCGCCATTGCGTGTCCGAATTTCCTTTGATAGTGGCGATGCTGCCACTTTCCTGCGTCCGCGTAAACCGCGACGATGGCGCCATCCGATCAACCGAAAACAGGAGCATCCCATGCCGATGATCGATGCGATGTGGCCCGACCACGCACTGACGCCCGATGCTGAAGCCCGCCTCGTCAGGGAACTGACCGATATCCTCATCGAAGCAGAAGGGTACGATCCCGCGAGCCCGGTCGTTCAGCGCGTGACCGTATTCCATCTGCACCGGCCGGCCGCGATCTACATCGGCGGCGAACGTACCGATACGGTGCGCTACCGGATCATTCCTTCGGTTCCCGAAGGGCAATACACCGACGAATCGCGCCGCTCGCTCGTCCGACGCGTCACGGAAGCCGTGGCACGCGCGGAAGGCCGGCCGTTCGACGATGTCGCACCGCGCGTCTGGATCTTTCCGACCGAGATACCGGACGGTGCGTGGGGAACGCGCGGCGCGATCTGGACGCTGCCCGATATCCATGCGCTGCTCGCGGGCGAACCGGAGCGCCACGCGGGCGCCGAGCGCCTTGCGCGACGGCGCCGTGAAAAGGCACGCGTTGCGCTCGCGGCAGCGCTCGATGCCGCGAACGCAGGTGTCACGCGCAACGCGTGCAAGGAGTAACCGCCATGAAATTCAACGACACGGCCCCGATGATGGCACCCGCCGACGGTCCGCCGCGGTGGCTGGCGCGCCTGGCCGAAAACGCGACGCTGGAAGCCACCGTGCTGAAGCGCCCGATCGACGGACGAGCCGACATTCTCTCGGTGATCAAGCACGCGGTCTCGCTCTACGAGTTCCAGCAGCATGCTTACAAAGGCATGATCGGCAACGATCTTTATCTGGAATCCTATCGTTCACGTATCAACGGTGTGCCGATCGAGACGGTGGTCGTCGCCCATATGAACGAGCAAGGCGATACGGATTCCGTCGTCATCAATCATCGACCGCTCGATGCCGCACTACTCTTCTCGCAATTGATGCGCGAGCGCGTGGACGAGCGCTTTCGCGCGTGTTATCTGTCGGAACGGGAAGCCGCCGCGCTCAACGCGGCTGCCGTCCCGCCACCGGGCCCTGGGCCGCAGGATGAAACACCCTCTTCTTGATTTGACGGCAGCATGCTTGCTGCTCGCTTGCACTGGAGTCTCCATGGCACATTCCGCTGCGTTGCCGACCACGCCCACCACGAAGATACTGGCGATCGGTACGTTTCCTCCCGGCACGGACATGCAGCACGTCCAGACCATTCTTCCGACCGAAGTCCGCGAGACGACACAGCTGTATCTCGCGGGCAAGATCGATCAGTGGTATTCCCTGCAGGACCGGCCCGGGGTGGCGTTCGTCCTGAACGTGACGGACACGGGTGAAGCGCATGAAATGCTGGAACGACTCCCGTTGGGGAAGGCGCACCTCATGACGTTCACGCTGCTCCCGATCGGCCCGCTCAAGCCATTGAGCAAGCTCTTGAATCCTCCGGCGGCTCAGTAGAACCCCCTGCACCACGCCATCTTTCGAAACAGCGAAGCGCACCGTGTGCCGCGCGATGTCGCACCGAACGAGATCCTCGATCATGACTCGACCCGTAACGAAAACACCCGCCTCTCCCGCCGCCGCTGCGGGTTCTTCAACGTGCCCGACCGTGCCGGCGCCGTCGTCGCCGGAACCCACGGTCGACGTCGGCGACGTGCAGGTCAATGCCGACATCACGCTGCGCCGCATGGTCTACCGCCCCGCACGATCGAAGGGCATCGTGCTGTTCCTGCACGGCTTCCCCGAGACAATGTATGCATGGAAGCCGATTGCCGAATCACTGTCCAGCGACTACGAGGTCCATGCGTTCGACTGGCCAGGCTACGGGCAATCGTCGCGTCCGCGCGCCGATCGCTTTTCGTACGCGCCGAGCGACTATGCCCGTGTGCTGAGAGACTACATCCGTACGTCGGGCATCGATGGTTCGAGACTGTTGATTTATGCGACGGATATCGGTGCGCTTCCGGCGCTGCTGGCAGCGTTGGAACAACCGGATATCGCGCGGGAAATCATCGTTGGCGACTTTGCCCCGTTCAACCGGCCGCAATATATGTACGAAAGCCTGCAAGGCCTGAAGTCGAAGCCTTCGTCGGATATCGTGCGCGCCGCCATGAACAGGAATCGCGACGAAATCCTCGCAAACACGTTCTTCCGGGGCATGGAGGATGCGGAGCGCTACACGTTGCCCGAGGAATTCATGGACGACGTGGCGAAGGGATGGGACGGTGACTTGACCGCGGCCGACGCCTTTTTCCACTACTACGCATGCTTCACCCGGGACCAGGACTACTTCGAAGCCAATATGGCAAGGTTGCAAGTCCCCGTGAAGGTTGTGTGGGGCGGGAAGGACATCTATATCAAGAAGGAAATGGGCATCGAGTACGCGGACCGAAACGGGGTGAACATTTCGATTCTTCCGGAACTGGGCCACTTTCCGCATCTGCAGGCGCCCGCCCGGACGGCGAACGAAGTTCGGGCTTCGTTCGGCGAGGCGAGCGATCGCGCGACCGAGTAGCGGACAACGGCGGGACGACTCCGCTCCCGCCGGGCGATTCAATCGCACCGCCGATCACTTCGGCCATCGCCGGCCTGGATCGGGCAAGTGTTCGGCGAAGTAGCCGGACTGTCAGGCCGGCGCGCCGAAACGCAACATCGTGAAACCGGGCTTGCGCTCCGAGGGCACGGGAACATAATCTTTAACGATACCGGCGGACGTAACGAACGATTCCGCCCGGGTTCCCTGACGTCCTGCGATGAACATCAAAAGCCGTGCCCGCCAGCACACGGCCCGCCCGCCCCGCAAGCCCGATGCCGGCCTGCTGCAGTGGATCAACGGACTCGCCGCGGCGCGTACGTATCGATTGCATTGGCTGCCGCACGATCTGCTTGCCGGCGTCACGCTCAGTGCCGTGCTCGTGCCCGCCGGCATGGCGTACGCGAACGCAGCGGGCCTGCCCGCCGTCAACGGGCTTTATGCGTCGCTTGCCGCGATGCTCGCGTATGCGCTCTTCGGCCCCAGCCGCATCCTCGTGCTCGGCCCCGACTCCGCGCTGGTCGCGCTGATTGCCGCAAGCATCACGCCGCTTGCTCACGGCGATGCCGCGCATGCGCTGGCCCTTGCCGGCGCGCTCGCGATACTCGCGGGCGCGATCTGCATCGCGGTCGGGGTGCTCAGGCTCGGATTCGTCACCGAGCTGCTGTCGCTGCCCATCCGGTACGGTTTTCTGAACGGCATCATGCTGACGATCAGCATCGGACAATTGCCCAAGCTCCTCGGCTACAAGGGCAACGGCGAATCGTTCATCGAGCAGGTGCGCGACGTGGTCGCCGGCATCGCGGCATCGAAGGTGAACGCAACGTCGTTCGCACTCGGTGTCGCCGCGCTCGCGCTGATACTCGCGTGCAAACGGCTCTGGCCCAGGTTGCCGGGTGTACTGCTCGCCGTGGCGGGCGCGACCGCAGTGGTGATGTGGTTCGATCTGTCGACGCGCGCCGGTGTTGCAACCGTCGGTGCGGTCCCGCAAGGCCTGCCGGTGCCGCGCATCCCCGACGTGAGCCTCGACGACTGGCTGCACCTCGCGGGCAGCGCAGCGGCGATCGCGCTCGTTTCGTTCACGGATATCAGCGTGCTGTCCCGCACCTACGAACTGCGCAACGACACCAGCGTGGACCGGAATCACGAATGCATCGCGCTCGGGCTGTCGAACCTCGCCGCCGGCCTGATGCAAGGGTTCGCGGTGAGCGCGAGCGGCTCACGCACGCCCGTCGCGGAAGCGGCGGGCGCGAAGACGCAGGCGACCGGCGTGGTGGCTGCCGCCGTCGTTGCCGCACTGCTGCTGTTCGCGCCGCGCGCGCTTGCGCACACGCCGCAATCCGCGCTGGCCGCCGTCGTGATCGCGGCATGCGTGAACATGATCGAGGTGCGCGGCGTCGTGCGGCTTTATCGGCTCCGCAAAAGCGAGTTCGTGCAGGCGATCGCATGTTTCGTCGGCGTTGCAGCCGTCGGGGTCGTGAACGGCATTGCGCTGGCACTGCTGCTCACCGTGATGTCGTTTCTATGGCGCGCGTGGCGGCCTTACGATGCCGTGCTCGGGCGGGTCGACGGCAGGAAGGGCTATCACGACGTGTCGCGCCATCCGGACGCGCGGCGCGTGCCCGGACTCGTGCTGCTGCGCTGGGATGCGCCGCTCTTTTTCGCGAATGGCGAAATCTTTCGGGAACGCGTGTTGCGCGCCGTCGATGAATCGCCGGAGCCGGCGCGCTGGATCGTCATCGCGGCGGAGCCCGTGACCGACATCGACCTCACGGCTGCCGATGTGCTCGAACGGCTGCATCTTGAACTTGCCGCCCGGCAGGTCAAGCTGGTCTTCGCGGAGCTGAAAGGCCCCGTCAAGGACAGCCTCAGGCATTACGGCATGTACAGCATGTTCGGCGACGACAACTTCTTTCCGACGATCGGCGAAGCGGTAAGTCGTTATGTGGACATGCATCGAATCGAGTGGCACGACTGGGAAGACTCCCGGGGATCGGCGGGGGACTGATGGTCGGCAACATATCGGAGGCGGTATGGAACGAGAGCTGAAGCTGCGGGTTTCCGCAAAGAACCTCGACAAGTTGCGCCACGCGCCGTTGCTTGCGCAGTCCAACGGCGCCGGTGCGACTCAACAGCTGACGAGCACGTACTTCGACACTGCCACGCTCGCATTTCACCGGTGCGCGGCTTCCCTGCGGGTGCGTGCGGCCGGCAACCGCAGAGTCCAGACGTTGAAACTGGAAGGATCGGCCCGGGCCGGCCTGTTCGAGCAGGACGAATTCGAGACGCCCGTCGACGGCGACGTCCCCGATCTGACACGGCTGCGCGACACGCTCCCCGACGACACCGAGTGTGGCCGCCTGGTTCGCGACCAGGCCACGGCACCGGATCTTCAGCCCGTGTTCGTCACGCGGATCAAGCGGCGGGTTCTACCGCTGCGCCTGCCTTCCGGCGATGAAGTCGAGGTCGCGCTCGACAAGGGGACGGTCGACGCGGATTCGAAGTCGGTCCCGATCGCCGCGATCGAACTGGAACTGAAACGCGGCCGCCCCGAAAACCTGTACGGCATCGCACTGGAATTGCTCGACTTCGCGCCATTGCGTATCGATCACGAGAGCAAGGCCGATCTCGGGTACGGGCTGCTCGTCGCCGAGCACCAGCCGGCCGTCAAGGCGCAACCGGTGCAGCTGAAGAAGCGCGATTCGATCGAAGACGCGTTCTGCCGGATCGTGCGCAACTGCCTGGACCAGATCCGCGCCAACGAACGCGGTGTCGAGTCCGGCCATGATCCGTCGAGCGTGCATCAGATGCGGGTGGGGCTGCGTCGCCTGCGTTCGGCGCTCGACCTGTTTGCGAAAGTGATTCCCGCGTATCCCGGCCTTGACGACGAACTGCGCTGGATCGCCGGCGAGCTCGGCGCCGCGCGCGACTGGGAAGTGCTTGCCGGAGCGACGCTCGACCATGCCGGCACGAACGGCAATCCGGACGAGATCCGTTCAGTGCGGAACGCCTGCAAGCGCATTGCCGCCGTCAATCGCCAGCGCGCGGCTTCCGCAGTCGGATCGGTTCGCTACACGCGGCTCGCGTTACAGCTCGCGTCATGGGTGAACCGAAAGGGCTGGCGGGACGGGATGCCTGACGAACGGCGCGATGCCATCATGCAGCCGGCGAGTCCGTTTGCTCACGAGGTTCTGCGTCGCCGGCACCGGAAACTGATCAAACGCGGCAAGAGGCTGGCCGATCTCGACGATCACCGGCGTCACCGTGCGCGCATCGCGGCGAAGAAGGTCCGGTACGCCACCGAATTCTTCGCGTCGCTGTGCCGCAAGCAAGCCGTCCGCACGTACGTCGACGCGCTGTCCGAACTTCAGGATGATCTGGGCTGGCGTAACGATGCCGTGGTCGCCGAGCAGTTTCTGAAGGCGCTGCCTCGCACGTCACCCGACGCCGCGCCGGGCGCGGGCTTTGCTCGCGGCTTTCTGGCCGCGCGTGCCGCGGCCGATCATCAGACGTTGAAGCAGCTATGGAGCCGCTTCAAACGGCTGTCGCCACCGCACTGAAGCGGCACGCGGCCGCATCGACGTGGCGCGATGGCACTCAGGGCTTGCACGCGATCGCCTCGATCTCGATCCGGGTGCCGACCATGTTCGTCGCCTGCAACGTCGAGCGTGACGGCTTGTTCTCGGGGAAGAACTCCGCATAGACGCGATTGAACTCGGCGAAGTCGCGCGCGTCTTCGAGCCAGACGGTGGTTTTCACGACGTCGCCGAGCGTGCATCCTGCCAGCGCGAGTACGTGTGCGACGTTCTTCAACGTCTGACGCGTCTGCGCTTCGATCCCGCCGGCGACGATGCTGCCGTCTTCGTTTCTCGCCACCTGACCGGATACGAATACCAGATCGCCGGCTTTGGTCGCCAACGATCGAGGCAGGTTTCGCGTGACGGGGTTGCTTTCTGCGAAGTATTCGATTGCCATTTGAACCTCCGTTCGATCCGCCTGGCGCATGCGCCGGCCAATGACGACGAGCGTAGCGCGGAACCCGCACGCTGCCAATCCGGTGTGCGCGACCGAAGCGCCGCGACATGCTGCGTCGCCTCGTCGTCGCCAATCAATAGCGCTCGGACACACCATCGATCCCGCGCTCGTGCAATTCGCGCACGAGCCTCGCACGCACCGTCGCGACATCGGAAAACGCAGGCCGTCGACGCGCGGCGATTTCGTCAGCCGTATAAGGCTTGAAATCGCGCGGCAGCGCATCGCGATTCATCGTCGTGAGCACCCAGTTCAGTACGTCGGCGAGATCCTGGTCCGACAGCGCCGAGTTCGACGCGCCGGGCACGCGCATCACGTATTCGCGCCCGGCCGGCAGATGCGTGAAATAGCCGAGCGAGTTCGCGAGCGGCGGCACCTTGCCCGGAATGCCGCCGCCCGTCGCCGTGTGGCAGCCCATGCAGTTGAGGACCCAGTGCTGCCGCGCGAGCGTGGCGTCGGCCGCGCCGTCGGCATGCGCGGGGACGACGAACGCACAAGCGGCGACGGCGACCAGCATCGACGACAGGCAGCCGGTCATGCACGACCCGATCCGCCACGCCCCTGCACGGCGCCCGCCACGACGCCGAATGCCGGCCGCATTCACAGCCCCAGCCCCTTCGTCACGATCGCCCGTTGCGCGTGAACGGCCGTGCCGTCCATCTCCTTCGCCCGCGCCGCGCGAATGTCGGCTGCCGTGAACGGCTTCGCGTCGCCGTGCCGGTCGTTGAGATCGAACACGACGTAGTTGAGCACGTTCGCGATGTCGTCATCGCTCGCGCTCGCGAACGACGGCATCTTGAAGTTGTAGCGCTTGTCGTGCACCTCGATCTCGCCAAACATCCCGTGCAACAGCGTCGCGACGAGTTGCGCGCGGCCCGCGTCGGCCGTCGCGTACTTGCCCGGATACTCGGTCAGCGGCGGCGCGAGGCCGTCCTGCCCCTTGCCGCCCGCCTGGTGGCACACCGCGCACTGCGCGTCGAACAGGCTCTTGCCCGCCGGGTAATGAACGGCCTGCTGCGCACCGGCCTCGCCCGGCAGCATCAGAAACCCGGCGGCAGCAGCCACGCACGCGGCCACGATCTTTCCAGCTTGCTTCACTTTCATTGCTTTGCCGCTCCCAGCAGGACCGAAACCGAACAGTGGTAATTCGAATTACCGTTCGCCATGCACCAGTTGATGTCGTTGTTCAGCGACAGCTTGTACAGCGGCTTCTCGCGCTCGTTGCGGTTGCAGAAGCACTTGCCGCACGACGTCTTGCCGCAGCAATCGTTGTACGACACGATGTAGTCCGAACCGTCGTGCGGATTGCGGCAGGTACCGATCCACGTGATCGGCGACGGTGTGGTGCCCGGCGGGCAGCTGCTCGACGTACCGCCGCAGCAGCTGCACAGCCAGCCGTCGATCGCGCAGTATTTCCAGTAGTCGCAGCTCATCGGATCGTCGCTCGCGCCCGATGCGGCGGCACCGGACGCCGCCGATGCACCCGAGGCCGCGTCGGCCGCGTACGCGGTGCGATCGACGGGCAACAGCGGCAGCATCGCCGATCCCACCAGCACCTTGCCGAGCTTCGCCATCGCGCTGCGCCGCGAACTATGCTGCGCGACGCCGCGCGCCGACCGTTCGAACCATGAATCAAACAGGCCCATTCCGTTGTTCTCCGTTGACGTTGAAGGAAGGTCGGCCGATCACGCGTGCTGCGCGTGCTCTTGATGGCCGTCGTGGTCGTGATCGCCGTGCACGAACTGCTGCAGCGATGCGACGCCACGCTCTTTCGCTTCGAACAGGCTCTCGAGATGCTCGCGCGTATTGACGAGCCCCTTCGCCCGCACGGTGCCGGTGTCGTCGAGCAGCACCGCGTACGGCAGCTTGCCGATCTGGTACGCGAGGCCGAGCTCCTGCGACAGCACGTACGGGAAGCGCGCGAGGTCGTGCTTCTGCGCGAAGCGCGCGTGTTCGTCGGGATCGCCGTCGCTCGCGAGCACGATGTTCACCGGCGTCGACTCGCTCGCCTGCAGCGACGGCAGCAGCGGCAGCAGCTTCTTGCAGACCGGGCACGTCGGCGACAGGAAGAACAGCAGCGTCGCCTTGCCCGCTGCATCGATGCCGCCGACCTTCACCTGCGAGCCGCGAATGTCGGTCAGCTCGAAGGCGGGCGCGATCGCGCCGACCGCCGGCCCCTTGTCGATCATCAATGCACCGGCCGGCATGATGCGTTCGTACAGGATGCCGATCTGGCGCACGAGCGCGAGGCAGATCGCGCCGAGCGCGAGCACGGCGACCCACAGCAAGGCGGTGGAAACGGTGAGAGCGGTTTGCATCATGAATTCCTCAGGTGGGAAAGGCGCGGTACGTTGGCGAGCAGCACGTCGACGGTGAGCAGCGCGCAGACGATCAGCAGCACGGAAGAGAACAGCGTCAGGTAGTCGAACCACACGACCGCACGGCTGCCCGGCTCGACGAGCGCGGTCGCGGCCAGCACGACGAGCAGCAGCACGCGCGCGACATGCAGCCAGCCGATGCCGCGCGGCGCATCCGTGCGCGCGGCCGCGGCAAAACCGGAACAGCCGCAGTCGATGTCGGTATGGCCGCGCAGGATGTTGATCGTCATGCCGGCCGCGAAGACGAGCAGCAACGCGATCAGACCGAGCGCGCCGGCCGTGCGCGTATCGGGAAACAGCAGCGCCGCCGCGCAGACCGCTTCGGCGAGCGGAATCGCGAACGCGGCGGGCGCGGTGAGCGCATCGGGCAGCAGGCGATAGCCGGCGAGCGCCTGGCGGAACGCGGCCGGCCGGCGCATCTTCGCGAAGGCGCCGAGCAACACGACGACGGCCGCGCCGGCCTGCGCGCTGGTGGCGAGTACGGGATCGAGCATCATCGCGGCCTCACGGATTCACGAGCAGCGTCGGCGTACTGCCGATCTGCTTCTCGACGTGCTGCAGCTTGCCGCTGTGCGCGTCCATCACGACGAGATCGGACGTGCCCGTCAGCCCGTAGAACAGCGGCTTGTCGTCCTCGCTGACCTGGATCGACACGAGCGGATCGACCTTCTGCTGCGCGAGATCCCAGCGCGCGACGCGCTGTTTCGTCTTCAGGTCGTAGATCCACACCTGCGTGCCGGGATCCTTGTGCGTGCCGTCGCCACCCTTGTGCATCAGCACGTAATAACGGTTCTGCCTGACCTGCACGGCCGTCTGCTGCATGCCGCCCGGGCGCCAGCCTTCGGCGCGCTCGGCGTCGGTCAGCAACGACCACGACTTGCCGAACGCGGGCCTGGCGCCGTTGAAATCGGCGCTGCGCACGTTGCCGTGATACGTCGTGAACAGATAGCCGCCCTGGTAGCGCGACGCGTTGATGAAGGCCGGATCGTTGTCGACGTCGATGAATGCATCGGACATCGTGCGCTTCACCTCCTTGCCGTTCGCGTCGAGCGTGACCGTGAGCGCCTTGCCGCTTTCGCACAGCGCGGTGAAGCGGTCGTTCCCCGACGGATACGCGAGCACGCATGCCGCGGTGTCGATCTCGGACAGCACCTGCTTCGACACCGCGTCGATCACCGTCACCGACGCGGCCGGCGTGATGTTCGCGACGTACAGCCGCTTGCCGTCCGCGCTGAACGCGGTGTTGTACGGCGACGGCACGTGCTGCCCGTGCTTCGCCGGAATCACGATCTCTCCGGTGTGATCGAGCGTCGTGTTGTCGGTCATCTCGACGACGTCGGTGCGCGTGCCGTGCGAGCCGCGCGAGAAATAGGTCGTCGCGATGAAGCTCGTCCTGTGGTCGGGCGAAATCGCGAGGCCGGGCGCGAAGCCGCCGTCGATCTGGCCGAGCAGCTTCTTCGCGTCGGCGTCGTACACGAAGATGCGCCCGTCGGTCATCGTCGGCATCGCGATGTCCACGACGTACACCGCGTGCGGATGCCACGGCGGCATCTTCTGCACGACCAGTTCCTCGGGCTTTTCCGTCGCGTCCGCGCTGCCGGCCCA
The DNA here is from genome assembly GCF_905339875.1 of Burkholderia sp. BCC1998. NCBI lineage: Bacteria > Pseudomonadati > Pseudomonadota > Betaproteobacteria > Burkholderiales > Burkholderiaceae > Burkholderia > Burkholderia sp. BCC1998. Next base: position 212,786 of record NZ_CAJPHE010000011.1, on the reverse strand, counting down.
CGCCGCCGCGAACGCCAGCGTCGCCGCGAAAGCCGCGGTGCGTCGCCTTGTTCTCATGTCGCCTCCAGTTGGGATTCAGGTAATGTGGGGCGACTGTAGTTCGACAATAAATCGGTTCAGCACCCGGACCGGCAACGCGTGCGTGCCGATTCGGGATATTGGAAAACCGCCTGAAAGGCACCTGCGGCGCGCCCCATCCGACCCCGCCAGAACCCCTGCCGGAATAGCGCTCATCCGTATTGCACCGACCGCCCGGTCGGTTTAATCTTGCGCGGTCCGAACGACCGCCGGAGGCGCCGTGCTCGTGTTTCACCAGATGTTCGACGACGCAGACCGGCATGCCGAGGCGCTGCGCGGCTGGGATCAGCGTTACGACCAGATCGGCTGCGGCTCGTATCGCAGCACGGTCAAGCACGTGGAGCTCGACGGCGTGCAATTGTTCCAGGAAGCGGCGAACGTGCGCGTCATCCAGCGCGGGCGCCTGCCGGCCGGCCATACGGTATTCGGAATGCCGCTCACCGGCTCGGGCACCTTCGCCTTCGGCGATGCGCGCATCGAGCGCGGCACGATCGTGATGGCGCGCGGCGGCTCGCCGTTCGAACTGCATTCGCCCGACGACATGTCGCTGATCGGCGTGGTCGTCGACGCCGAGCTGATGCAGCAGATCGAGGATGCCGCCGACGTCCGGGTCGACGAGCGCGCGCTGCGGCGCGGCGTCGTCGACGTGCCGGTCGCCGCACGCGAACGCGCGAGCCTGCAGTTCGCGACACTGCTCGAACGCGTGCTGTCGGCACCCGCTACGTTCGACGCGGCGCATGCGCAGTCCGAGTTGCGCGGCGAGGTCGCCAACGTGCTCGTCGATCTCCTGACCTACCGGATGCCCGAGCCGCCGCACCGCCTCACGCATGCGTGCCACGCCGACATCGTGCGGCGCGTGCATGACTACGTGATCGGGCACCCGGAAGCGCCCGTCGACATCCTGAGCCTGTGCACGCAGCTGCGCGTGAGCCGGCGCACGATGCAGAACAGCTTCCAGTCGGTCGTGCAGACCGGTCCGCTGAACTACACGCGCTCGCTGCGTCTCGCGCAGGTGCGACGCCTGCTGCTCGACACGCGGCAGTCGGACCTGCCGATCAGCGAGGCGGCCGCGCGCTGGGGCTTCATCCATCTCGGGCATTTCGCGAACGCGTACAGGGCCCAGTTCGGCGAACTGCCTTCGACGACCGCGCGCCGGACGGTGCGCGGCGCAAAAACGCGCTGAGTGCCGGCAAAAACCGCGATAATCGTGCGTTGAACGTCCGGCTTCCGCGAGCCGAGCGCGGCGTGCGCGGGCCTGCCCGCTCGCCGTGCCGCGCCCGCGCAGTACGTGACGACCACCCGCTTCCACCCCACGCCCCGATGCCAGAGGATTTCCACTTCCTGTTGCTGCCCGGCTTCTCCGCGCTCGGCTTCATGTCGGCGGTCGAACCGCTGCGCGTCGCGAACCGCTTTCGCACCGAGCTGTACCGCTGGCACGTGATCAGCGCGGACGGCACGCCCGTCGCCGCGAGCAACGGCATTCCGGTCGCGGCCGAAGCCGCGTACGCGGATGTCGCACAGGTCGAGACGGTGTTCGTCGTCGCCGGCTTCGATCCGCTCGTGTGCTACGACCGCGCGCTCGCCGACTGGCTGCGCCGCCAGAACCGGCACGGCGCGACGCTCGGCGGCATCGACACCGGCAGCTTCGTGCTCGCGGAAGCCGGGCTGTTCGACGCCTCGCAAACGCTGACGCTGCACTGGGAAGCGCTCGCCGCGTTCCGCGAGCGCTACCCGGGCCTGAACGCGACGCAGGAACTGTTCGAGATCGACGACCGGCGCATCACCTGCGCGGGCGGCACCGCGTCGATCGACATGATGCTCGACCTGATCGGCCGGCGGCATGGCGCCGATCTCGCGGCGGCCATCTCCGAACAGTTCGTCGTGAGCCGCATCCGGCAACGCTCGGACAGCCAGCGGCTCGAGATCGCCGCGCGCTATGGCGTGCACAACCGCAAGCTGATCCAGGTGATCGACACGATGCAGCGGCACATGGAAACTCCGCTCGGCTCCGATGCGCTCGCGCAGGACGTGGCGATCACGCGGCGCCAGCTCGAACGGCTGTTCAGCGCGACGCTGAACGACACGCCGACGCGCTTCTACCTGAACCTGCGCCTCGATCGCGCACGCGAGCTGCTGCAGCAGACCGACATGAGCATCACGTCGGTGTGCGTTGCGTGCGGCTTCGAATCGCCGTCGCATTTCTCGCGCACGTATCGCTCGCGTTTCGGCGTGAGCCCGCGCAGCGACCGCCGCGCGACGCGCTGAACGGCGCCGCTTTTGCGTACAATCCGGCGCGCCATTGCACGCGCCGGCAGCGTTTCCCGCCATTCGCTCAATAATGCCGCCGATTGATCGACGGACCGAAGCGGCCTTCGAAAATAAATTGCAAAGTTGCCGAAAATATTCTGTAACATACCTCGCAATTAGATAGGCAGCCCTAAGGAGATGAGAGCCCGGGCCCGACGCATGTCGCGCCACGCAGGCTGCCAGACCGATATCAATTCCGAGGGGTATGACATGACGATGCTCGCTTCGCCGTCGCCGCACCTGCCTGCCGTTCGCTTCCCCGCTGCCATTCCGTTCCGATTCGTTTCGACCTGACGCTTAGTTATCCTCAGTCAGTCGAATCTCCGAGCACCGCTTCGCCGCACCGGTTCCATCGAGCCGGCGCGCGAGCCGTGTCGTGCCTGCTCGCCACGAGCGCGCGGGCGTGTCCAACCGTTGAGATGAGGATCACCCATGCAGACATCACGCAAAGCATTGCCGCTCGCCCTGGGTCTCGCGCTCGGTTTCGGCATCGTCGGCGGCAGCGCGGCCGATACCAAGGTCGCGAACCCGCAGGCGTCGAGCCTGCGCGAAAGCCTGACGCGCGGCGTGGCACCGGCCGCGGCCAAGGCCGATACCGCCGCCGGGCAGTTCCGCGCCGACGGCGTCGCCGTCACGCTGTACACCCCCGCCTATCGCGCGAACAAGGCGGCCGCCACGCCCGCGGCCGCCGCGCGCGATTTCGTCGCGGCGCAGGCGACGCAGCTCGGGCTCGACCCGGCCGCACTCGCGAGCCTCGCGGTGACGTCGGAGCGCAGCGATGCCGACTTCACCGTCGTGCGCTTCCAGCAGCAGGCGGCCGGACTGCCCGTATACGGCAGCGACATCGCGGTGACGGTCGCGAAGGACGGCCGCATCCTGTACGTCGCGAGCAACACGATCAACGGCGTGGCCGTCACCGCGCGCAAGACACAGGCGGTCGACCAGCAGCAGGCGCTCGACCGCGCCCGCGCGTATCTCGGCGTCAGCGGCTTCACGAACCTCGACGCACAGCGCGTCGCGTTCGTCGACAAGGCCGGCACGCATACCGCATGGAAGGTACGCGGCCGCCCGCAGGACGGCCCGAAGGGCGACTGGGAACTGCTGATCGACGCGGACAGCGGCGAAGTGCTGCGCGCCGAGGACAAGGCGTTCTATGCGACCGACGGCACCGGCTTCGTATTCCGGCCCGATCCGCTTTCGTCGACGAAGAGCAGCTACGGCAGCACGGGCTACAAGGACGGCAACGACGCCGATTCCACCCAGCTCACGGCCGCGCGCGTGCGCGTGACGCTGAAGGATCTCGCGCAGTCGAACTCGCGCTACGTGCTGTCGGGCCCGTATGCGTCGTGCGTCGACTTCGATGCGCCGCGCGACAACGCGTGCCCGGCGCAGGCGACGCCGACGTTCGAGTTCACGCGCGGCAACCTGTATTTCGAGGCGGTGAACACGTACTACCACATCGACACGTTCCTCCGTTACGTGAACCAGACGCTCGACATCAAGGCGCTGCCCTACCAGTACACGGGCGGCGTGCAGTACGACCCGCACGGCGAATCGGGCGACGACAACTCGTCGTACTCGTCGAGCAGCGGCCGGCTGACCTTCGGCCAGGGCGGCGTCGACGACGCGGAAGATGCGGACGTCGTGATCCACGAGCTCGGCCACGGCATCCACGACTGGGTGACCAACGGCGGCCTGTCGCAGCAGGAAGGCCTGTCGGAAGGCACGGGCGACTATCTCGCCGCCGCGTACAGCCGCGACTTCAATCAATGGAGCCCGTCCGACGCGCAATATCACTGGGTCTACAACTGGGACGGCCACAACGAATACTGGGGCGGCCGCGTGACGAACTGGAACGTCGAGCGCACCTACGCGCAGGCACGCGGCGCCGAGATCCACACGGCCGGCCAGTACTGGGCGTCGTGCAACCTCGTCGCGCGCGACGCGATCGGCGCGCAGGCGATGGACAAGGCCTTCCTGAAAGGGCTGTCGATGACCAACAGCTCGACGAACCAGAAGGCCGCCGCCCAGGCGGTGCTGACGGCCGCCGCCGCGCTCGGCTACAGCAGCGCGCAACTCACGGCGATCGGCAATGCATACAACAAGAGCTGCACGTACGGCGTGACCGTGCCGCAGAAGTCGTAATTCCGCAGCAGGCGGGGGCGCCGCATGACCTGCGCGCGCCCTCTTCCTCGACATCGCCATCCTCACGAGATCGAACATGCCTACTCTGACATTGACCCGCCTGAGCGCCGCGCTGGGCGGCATGCTGCTGACCGCCGCCGCGCACGCGACGCCGGTGTGGATCACGCTCGGCGACACCGCGTTCCGCCAGCTTCAACGCATCGATGCGAGCGCAACCGCCCAGTACAGCACGGCGGTCGACACCGGCAAGACGGCCGACGGCGCCGTGCGCCGCGAAACCGTGCATATCGTCGAGATCGACGATTCACGACTCGGCGAACTCGCCCATGCGGTCCACCATGCGCGCGGCCACGGGCCCGGCTACATCGTGCACGACTCGTTCGACGACGCACGGCAGGCTTTGCAGCCGGTACCCGCGGCACTCGCGAAACAGGCGGCCGTGCCCGCCTACCAGCTATCGAACGCGCCGCAGATCAAGACCTGGATCCAGCAACTGCAGGCCAGCAACATCGTCGGCACGATCACGTCGCTGTCCGGTTTCACGAACCGCTACTACACGACGTCGCACGGCGTCGCCGCGTCGGACTGGCTCGCGCTGCAGTGGCGGCAACTGGCCGGCTCGCGACCCGATATCGCCGTCGAGCAGTTCACGCATGCCGGCTTTCCGCAGAAGTCCGTGATCCTGACGATCCGCGGCAGCGATCCGGCCGCGGGCACGATCGTGCTGGGCGGCCACCTCGATTCGACGGTCGGCCGCACGACGGAAAACACGCGCTCACCCGGCGCCGACGACGATGCGTCCGGTATCGCCAGCCTGACCGAAGCGCTGCGCGTGCTGCTCGCGAACGGCTACCGGCCGAAACGGACGATCAAGTTCGTCGGCTACGCGGCCGAGGAAGCCGGCCTGCTCGGGTCGAAGGCGATAGCGAAGCAGTTCCGCACGCAGAACGCGAACGTGGTCGGCGTGCTGCAGCTCGACATGACGAACTACCAGGGCGATCCGAAAGACATCTACCTGATCACCGACTACACGAACGCCGCGCAGAACACCTACCTGACGAACCTCGCGAAGACCTACCTGCCCGAGCTCGCGATCGGCACGTCGCAATGCGGCTATGCGTGCTCGGATCACGCGTCGTGGCATGCGCAAGGCTATCCGGCGTCGTTCCCGTTCGAGGCCGACCAGAACGACAGTCCCTATATCCATACCGTGAACGACACGCTGGAGAATTCGGACCGGCAGGCTAACCACGCGCTGAAGTTCGGCAAGCTGGCGCTTGCGTATGCGGTCGATCTCGGCGGCGACGGCAGCACGACCGTCAAGCGCTGACCGGCTCGAGCCACCCGGGCGGGCGCGTGCATCATGCGCGCCCGGTCGAGCGCGTTTCCCGTTCCGGATAGAATCGTCGTTCGACCACTTCCGCACCACGGTGCTCCGCCATGACCGATTTCTCCCGCTCCGTCGACGCCCTCTCGCCCGAGCGCGTCACGACCGCGTTCGATTTGCCCGGCCACACGACCGTCCGCTCGCTCGGCGTCGCGCAGGGCATCATCGTGCGCTCGCGCTCGATCGTCGGCTCGTTCGGCGCGGCGCTGCAAACCATCTTCGGCGGCAACATCACGCTCTATACGTCGCTGTGCGAGAAGGCGCGCCAGCAAGCGTTCGACAAGATGCTCGCCGACGCGCGCAAGCTCGGCGCGAATGCGATCGTCGCGATGCGCTACGACTCGACCGAGATCGGGTCGGGCGTCACCGAAGTGATCTGCTACGGCACGGCCGTACAGGTCGCGCGCGACGCCGGCGTCTGACCGGTAGCCGTTATGCGCTTATGCGCCGGCCGCGCACACGATCGCGACGATCGAGCCGATCACGAGCACCACGCCGATCGTCTTGCGCTTGTTCAGTTCCGTCCACAACAGCACGCCGGTGAGCGACAGCAGGATCAGCGCGCCCGCGAGCGTATCGACGAGCAGCACCCAGCCGATGCTCGTCCCGACGCCCTTGTGCAGGTTCGTCAGCCACGCGAGCGTGCCGTTCCCGGTACGCTTGAGCGTCATCGTGTCGCTGCCGACCCAGTAGTCGACCGCGACGTTTTCATGCGGCGACGCGAACACGAGTTGCCAGTGCTCGGGCTGCACGGTTTCGCGGTCGCCCCATGCGACCGGATGCGCGGGCTCCTTTTGCACGCGGCCCATGCGTTCGGGCAGATACAGATCCGGTTGCGCACGCAGCCATTGCTCGAGCGCGCGCGGTGACGCGGGCCGCGGATCGGGCACGCCGAGCCGCAACGTCTCGACGCGCGGCGCGCCGGTCTGGATGCGCAGCGGCGGCGCACGATGATTCAGCAGGAAACCCGTCGTGCCGAACAGCAGGCCGAGCGCCGCGCCCCACAGGCCGACCCAGCCGTGCACCTTGCGCAGCCATTTGATGAAGGTGCCGCGGCGCGAACGCGCGCCGCCGGAGCCGGCCGGGCGCATGCCCGGCGCGATGCGGGACGCGGATGCCGCGTCGATGTCGATGGGATCGGCAACGCTCACGTCTCGCTCCAGATTCTCAGAAGATTGTGGTAGCAGCCGACCAGGCTGCGGCACGCCTGCGTATCGGCGCCGCCGGCGTTGAGCCGCTGGATCGCCGTGTCCATGTCGAACAGCAGCGCCCGCTGTGCATCGCTGCGCACGAGGCTCTGCACCCAGAAGAAACTCGCGACGCGCACGCCGCGCGTGACCGGCGTGACCTGGTGCAGGCTCGTCGCCGGATAGACGATCATGTCGCCCGCGGGCAGCTTGACCTGCTGCACGCCATACGCGTCCTCGATCACGAGTTCACCGCCGTCGTATTCGTCCGGCGCGGACAGGAACAGCGTGACCGACACGTCGGTGCGCAGCTTCACGCCGTTCGGCAGCACGCGCACCGCGCCGTCCACGTGACTGCCGAACGTCATCCCGCCTTCGTAGCGGTTGAAGAGCGGCGGATAGACCTGGTTCGGCAGCGCCGCGCTGATGAACAGCGGATTGCGCTCGACCGCGGCGAGGATCGCGTCGCCCAGTTCGCGCGCAATCGGCGCATGCTCGGCGATCTGCTGGTTGCGCTTGACCGGCGCGCCCGTGTAGCCGGCCGTCGCGCGGCCGTCGACCCACGCGTCGCCCGCCTGGTCGAGCCGGTCACGCACCGTGCGCACCTGCTCGGGTGTCAGCACGTTCGGGATGTGTACAAGCATCGTTCCACCTTTTTCATCGAATGACGCGGCGATCGCACGCGTGCGGTCAGAACCGGTAGTCGAGCGTCGCGAGGAACGTGCGTCCGACGCCCGGCACCGCGCGGCCGCCGTCCGACTGGATCAGCGCATCGTAATAGAACTTGTCGGTCAGGTTCAGCAGGTTCAGGCGCAGGTCCCACTGCTTCGCGTGATATGCGGCCGTTGCATCCCAGCGCGTATAGCCGCCCACCTGCACGTAGTTCGTGTTCGCCGCGTAGCGACCCGACATGTAGGTCGGACCGCCGCCGATTTCCCAGTGCGGCGTGAACGCATACGTGGTCCACAGCGTGAACGTGTTGCGTGGCGTATTCGCGAGCGTCTTGCCCTGGGTGCCGTCGAGCGCGCTCAGGATCACGCCGTTCATGTACGTATAGCTGCCGAACACCTGCCACTTCGGCGTGATGTGGCCCGTCACGCTCGCCTGGAAGCCACGCACGCGAATGTCGCCCTCGAGCAGGTATTCACCCGTCGACGTCAGCGTGCGCGCGTTGCTCTTCTCCTGCTGGAACAGCGCCGACGTGACCGACAGGTTGTCGTTCAGCAGATCCCACTTGGCGCCGACCTCGTACGACTTCGTGTGTTCCGGCGACAGGTTCTGCGTGTTGTTCGTGACCGTCAGCGTCTCGAGCGACGGGTTGAACGACGTGCCGTACGAGAAGTAGTACGACTGCGATTCGGTCGGCTGGTAGATCACGCCGGCCCGCACGCTCGTGAAATAGTTCGTCTGCGACGCGTAGCCCGGCGCGCTCACCGTGTTCGCGAGATGCGCCTGGAAGCGATCCCAGCGCAGCCCGCCGACGAACTTCCAGTCGCGGCCGATCGACACCGTGTCGTTCATGTACGCGGCGAGCGTCGTCGCACCCGATTCAGCGTGGTTGGCCGGCGTCTGCGTCGCGTTGGACGCGCTCGACGACAGATAGGCCGGATCGATCAACGACAGGATTGGCAGGCCGCTGCGCGTGTACGCCTGGTTCGTGTAGCTGTCGTGCCCGACCTCGACGCCCGCGATCAGGTCGTGCTTCACGAAGCCCGTGTCGAACTTGAAATGCGCCATCGTGTCGTTGTCGACCGAATGGTTTTCGATCACGCGATCGTGACTCGCGAGCTTCACGTACAGCGCGGACATCGGCAACGACGTGTAGTTGCCGTTCGCGAGCGCGGTGCTCGACGCGAGCGGCCCGGTCAGCACCGCGTTCGCGGCCGTCTCGCGCGCATCGGTCATCGAGTGCGAGAACGACGTGCGGTTGCTGATCGTCAGCGCGTCGTTGACGCGATGATCGATGCGCGCGGACACCGTCTGCACGTCCTGGATCGTGCGGTCGTCGGTGAGGCCGTAGAACGTGTGCTTCGATACCGGCGCCGGATGGCCGTTGACCGCGAGCACGCCGTAGTCCGGCATGTCGTAGTTGTGCTGGATCAGCGCGGACAGCGTGATCTCCGTCGGCGTGCCGACGCCGAAGCGCAGCTCCGGCGCGATTCCGTAGTCCTTGTTCTTCATCACGTCGCGCGTGGAGCCGAGCGACTGGCCGAACGCGTTGATGCGGAACGCGGAGGTCGCGCCGAGCGGCCGGTTCAGGTCGACGCTCGCGCGGTAGTGGTCGTCGGTGCCGATCGTCGTCGACACTTCCGCGGACGGCTTCAGGTTCGCCTTCTTCGACACCTGGTTGATCACGCCGCCCGTCGAGCCGCGCCCGAACAGCATCGACGACGGGCCGTACAGCACCTCGACCGAATCGAGATCGAACGTGTCGCGGTAGTACTGGTTACGGTCGCGGAAGCCGTCGAGATAGATGTCGTTCTGCGCGGTGAAGCCGCGCAGGTTGATGTTGTTGCCGATCTGCCCGCCTTCCGCGCCGCCGATCGTGATGCCCGGCGCATTGCGCAGCGCGTCCTGGAACGACGTGAGCCCCTGCGATTCCAGCAGCGCCTTGTTGATCACCGTGACCGACTGCGGAATGTCGCGCAGCGCGGTGGGGGTTTTCGCGCCGACGCTCGAACGCTCGGCCTGGAAATCCTGATGCACGGCCTGCCCCGACACGTTGACCGTCGGCAGCGTGTCGCTCGCGGCCGGCGTCGCATTACCCGGTTTCGCGGTGACGGCCGGCGCCGATTCGGCGCTCGTGCCCTGCGCGAATGCAGGCGAAGCGATAGGCAAAGCAAAGGCCAGCGCGAGCGCACTCGCGAACGGGGTCTTGTTCGGCATGAAAATCCAGTCGGAATTTGAAACCGCCCCGCGTGGACGCGCGGCGACGCGCGCACGAGGCACGGATACGCTGGCTCGCTGGCCGCCGACGATCAGACCGACGGCGACACTAGCTGGCTACGGTTGACGAGTGACCGGCAGCGCAGTCGTCGCCGCGGTCATGAAAATGAGAATCGGTATCATTCCAGATATTTCTTTTCGTTTCAATCGATACCCGCTTCGTCATACGGAAGAACGATGTTTCGAAAAATTACGGAAAGTTTTATGTAATTATATGAATGGCTTTTGTAATTGATCGGGATATTCAGTCTGACAAATTTAGGGCTGGGAGCCTTGTGCAGCAAGGCACTGAAGTATCAGCCTCTTTTCGGATTTCATCCTCGGCGCGCTCGATGACGCGCACCGCTTTCAGCTCCGATACCTCGCATCACGCGAAACGACAGTCGCCGGATTGATTGTTCAGATGATTATCCAGGCCGAATGCCGTTTGGAATTCGATTGAAACAAGAAAGCAATTTGAAATGAATTGCGACGCATGAGGCCGGTTTCCCGTGAACGGTAAACGCATCGCCCCGCTGGCGTCGACTCAATGATCGCGTTCCAGCGACGTCATGTTCCGCAAGGTCGGGAACAACCGCATCCATGTCAGCGCGACGGCGATCGTCGCCGCGCCGCCGACGACGATCGCCACCGGCGCACCCCACCACGCAGCCGTCACGCCGGATTCGAATTCGCCGAGCTGGTTCGACGTCCCGATGAACAGCGAGTTGACCGCGCTCACGCGGCCGAGCATGTCGTCGGGCGTGCGCAGCTGCACGAGCGACAGGCGCACGACGACGCTCACCACGTCCGATGCGCCGAGCGCCGCCAGCGCGACGAGCGACACCACGAAATTGCGTGACAGCCCGAACACGATCGTCGCGATGCCGAACGCGATCACGCCGCCGAACATCGCGCGGCCCGGCCGCCCTTTCAGCGGAAAGCGCGTGAGCCACAGCGTGCCCGCGAGCGCGCCGACCGCCGGCGCCGCGCGCAACGCGCCGAGCCCCCACGGGCCGACCTGCAGGATGTCGCGCGCGTAGATCGGCAGCAGCGCGGTCGCGCCGCCGAACAGCACCGCGAACAGGTCGAGCGACAGCGCGCCGAGGATCGCCGGTTCGCGCCGGATGAACGCGATGCCGGAAAACACCGACCGCAGCGTGACCGGTTCGCGCGCCGGCGGCGCACTGCGCAGCGGAATCGTGCCGCTCAGGATGGCCGCGATCGCGAACGCCACGACGCTCGTACCGAATGCCGCGGGCGCGCCGACGCCATACAGCACCCCGCCGAACGCGGGCCCGAGAATCTGCGCGGCCTGGTTCGCGGACGTCGACAGCGCGGTCGCGCGCGGCAGGTCGCTGCGCGGCACGACGGCCGGCAACAGCGACGACACCGACGGCGATTCGAACGCACGCGCGGTGCCGACGATCGCGGCCAGCGCATACACGCCCGGGGCGGTGAGCCCGCCTTTCGCCGCGCCGAACAGGAATACGCCGGCGGCCAGCGCCTCGACGCCCTGGCAGATCGTCGCGATGCGCCGGCGGTCGTAGCGGTCGGCCACCTGCCCGACGACGAGCGTCAGCGCGAACATCGGCACGAACTGCGCAAGCCCGACGAGCCCGAGCGCGAACGCGCTGTGCGTGAGCGCATAGACGTACCAGCCGATCGCGACCGACAGGATCTGGAAAGCGAGCGACGACATCACGCGCGTGCCCCAGAAGCGCTGGAACGGTGTGTGGCGGAACAGGTTGGCGGGTAACGGCGACGGCGAAGTGGATTCGGGTAACGGGGTGGTCATCGGCGAGACGTCGTGGAGGGAAGGCCGGCGATCGCCGATACGCGATGCGGCCAAAGCGCGATGATAGCTTCAACCGCCGAAACCTTGCCGGATGGCTATCGGATGCCGATGCCGATTCGGCCGCCATGCATTGCACGCACCGCGCGGCACAATGCAACGCCGAACCGCGCCGCATCGCGCAAAAATGTCTTTAGCCGATTTCCGGGTAGAGAGGGCCGGCGTTCTGCGTTCTGCGTTCTGCGTTCTGCGTTCTGCGTTCTGCGTTCTGCGTTCCGCGTTCTGCGTTCTGCGTTCTGCGTTCTGCGTTCTGCGTTCCGCGTTCCGCGTTCTGCGTTCTGCGTTCTGCGTTCTGCGTTCTGCGTTCTGCGTTCTGCGTTCTGCGTTCTGCGTTCTGCGTTCTGCGTTCTGCGTTCTGCGTTCTGCGTTCTGCGTTCTGCGTTCTGCGTTCTGCGTTCATGAGTTTGTACGCGGCGCGGGCAACCTTCAATGCGACAGCGCCGCGGCGTGATCGTGCTCGCGCAACTGGCCGGGAATCGCGCACTGCGCGAGCCCGCCCGCATCGATCCATGCGCGCGTGCGTTCCGCGGCCCTGTCGATCAGTTGCGCGCACTGCGAGTAATCGTATGACGACACCTCGAGCGGACAGAGCGGCGGCACGACATGGATTTGCGCGTGTGCCGCGTACAGCTCCAGATCGCGCACCAGTTGCCGCGCGATCACGAGCGTCAGCGCGTGCGTCGCGTGCGCGATCGCGCTGCGCGGCGGTACGCGCAACGCACAGGCGAACCCGGCCGGCAGCACGACGATCCGCCTGGCGCCGAGCGCGATCGCAACCGAGATCGGCGTATTGTTCGCGACGCCGCCGTCGACGAGCTCCACGTCGCCGATGCGAACCGACGGAAACACGCCGGGAATCGCCGCGCTGGCTTGCACGGCATCCACGACCGGGCCGGCGGACAGCACGACCTCCGCGCCGCTCAGCACGTCGGTCGCGACGATGTGGAGCGGCAACGCGGCCTGTTCGATCCGCCGGTACGGCAGGTTCGTTTCCAGCAGCAGGCGCAGCGCATCGGCCTCGACCAGATGCGGCCGGTTGCGCAGCAGCATCGCGACGAGACTGCGCATCGAAAACGGCATGACGTCCTGGCGGCGGATCCTGCACCACAGCGCGGCGAGCATCGCGACGCCGTCCGCATCCGGCCTGCCGGCGAAATAGGCGGCATTGATCGCGCCCGCCGACGCGCCGACGACGCAATCGGCCCGTTCACCGCACGCCACCAGCTCGCGGAGCATGCCGACCTCGATCGCGCCGAGACTGCCGCCGCCGGCGAACACGAAGGCGGTCGTGGGAGTGGGATCGGAAGTCACGGTGCGTCCTCCGGCGGTTGGCTGCGACAGTGCTTTCTCCATGATGGATCGTGCGGCGCCCCGGATGTCCTGATGAAAACCCTGCCGGCCCGCGGCCCCGGCGGTTCGGTGACGTGCCCGCCGCGTTCCCCGGCATGCCGCGACGAACAAAAAAAAGCGCGAACCACGGTTCGCGCCAAAGAGAGACCTCGCTGAAGACGTCGAAAAAACTACCTCACCCTGCTCAGAACGAATGCCGCATCCCGATCCGCACGTCGGCCTGCGTCTGCGTCGTCGACGGCGTGAAGCTGTAGCCGATCACCGCATCGACGCCCTGCGACGCGCGCAGGTAATCGCCGGAGATGTACACATCGGTGCGCTTGGACAGCAGGTAGTGCAGGCCGGCCGTGCCCTGGTTCCAGTGGTGGCCTTCGAAGCGCGTGTGCTGGTAGCCCGCGATCAGGCTGAGCGCCGGCGTGAACTGGTACAAGCCGCCGCCTTCATACACCTGCATGTGCGACGACTGGCCGAAACCCTTGATCGTCGTGTACGAGAAGTTCGCGTCGAGCGTCAGCTTGCCGATCGTGTAGCTCGTGCCGACGCCGAACGTGCCTTGGCTGTCGACGTCCATCGCGGTGTTCGCGAACAGGTCGGTGCGCGCGCCGGTCGCCGGATCGACGGTGACGGTCTGCTGGCCGAGGAACGTATGCGTGCCGATCATCGCGTACGGGTCGAACGCGTAGATGCCGTTCGGGTTGTTCAGGCGCGTGTACGCGGCGCCGATCGAGAAGTCGCCCTTCGTGTAGCTCGCGCCCGCGCTCCATGCGCTGTTGCGGTGGAAGTTGCCGGCGACGTTGCCGAACGAGTACATCGCGCCGAACTTGACGCCGTTCAGGTCGTTCGACAGGAACTTCACCGAGTTCGGCAGGCGGTCGCCGTTGAAGCGGTCGAAGTCGCCCTGGTGGATCGCGTAGCCGCTGCCCCATGCCGAGATGTTGTAGATCGACACGAGCTCGTTGGTGATGTCGAGCTGGTTGCCGAACGACAGCGTGCCCCAATCGTTCTGGAGACCGACATAAGCCTGCCGCCCGAACTCCGCCCCGCCGAAGCCGAGCTGCCCGTTGCCGAGGTGGAAACCGCTCTCGAGCGCGAACACGGCCTTCAGGCCGCCGCCGAGATCCTCCGTGCCTTTCAGGCCGAAGCGGTTCCCGTACGACACGCCGTCATCGAACTTGACCACGTGCGAACCGCCCGTGTTGTTCACGTACGTGATGCCCGCGTCGAGAATCCCGTACAGCGTCACGCTGCTCTGCGCGTGGCCGATGGCGGGAATACAGGCCGCGCATGCCAGCGCGGCTGCTACGGCAACTTTCTTTTGCTTCATTGTCGACCACCCTCCCTGAACCCTTCGATGGAAAGAACCGTGGCCTGGCGCGCACAGCAATACGCCGGCTGATTCGAATTCGGTACGTCCGCTGGCTTCGGCATTTCGTTTTCCGCAATAACGCAGCCATTGGCGAAAAATACAAACCCATATTTCATGTCACCCGTCTGAAGGCGACACCAAATGGTCTCGATGCGACCGTTCGGGAAAACACGGAGGCGGGCGGCGCGGCGAAAAACCGGCCGCCCGGAGGCGGTCAGCGGGCGTCGAGGGCCGCGCGCACGGCCGGCAACGCGGGGGCGCCGGCCGCCGTGGTGACGCCGTCGAGCCACGCTTCGACGAGCGCTGGATCGGCCTTCAGCGCATGCTGCGCGGCGAGCGCGGGCGACGTCTTGTGGTCGAGCATGTCGGCGATCATCCGGTTCTCGACGTCGACGGAGAACGTCATCTGCCTGAACAGCCGCGCGAGGTTCGCGCACTGGCCGGCAAAGCCCGCGCGCGTGACCGTGTTGACCGTCGCGCCGCCATAGTTCGGGCCGAAATACGCGTCGCCGCCCGACAGGTAGGTCAGTTTGAACTTCGTGTTCATCAGGTGCGGCTCCCACGCGAGAAAGACGATCCAGCGCTTGTCGCGCACCGCGCGCTCGACCTGCGTGAGCATCCCCGTCTCGCTCGATTCGACGAGCGACCAGTTCGCCGCGCCGAGCGCATGGTCGGACAGCATCCGCTTGATGTTCTGGTTCGCGGGCGCGCCGGGCTCGATCCCGTAGATCTTGTCGCCGAAGCGGTCCGCGTAGCGCGCGAGATCGGCGAACGTGTGCACGCCGGCCGCCGCGACGTAGTCGGGCACGGCCAGCGTGAACTTCGCGCCGTTCAGGTTCGCGTGCAGCACGTCGATCGACTTCTCGTCGACGAACGGCTTCACGAGCGGCGCCTGCGCGGGCATCCAGTTGCCGAGGAACACGTCGACCTGCCCTTTCTTCAAGCCCTGGTAAGTGATCGGCACCGACAGGTTCGCGACGTCCTGCCGATAGCCGAGCGCCTTCAGCACGACACCGGCCATCGCGTTCGTCGCGTCGATGTCGGTCCAGCCGGGCGCCGCCATCTTCACGTCGCGGCACGTCTGCGGGTCGGCGGCGCGCGCGGGCTGCTGCATCGCCACCACGCATGCGGCCGCGGCGAGCGCGGTGCCCAGGCTCCGGATTGCTGCATTGCATTGCCGTTTCATGATTCGCTTCCTCCGTCGTTCGTCAATGTCCGCTGCGGCTCGCTCAGCGCCCGACGCGCGGAAAGCGCGCCATCGCTTCGAGCGTGTCGAGTTCGATGTGATTGCGCATGTAGCGCTGGCTCGCGTCGGTGAACGGCTGCCAGTCCCACGCCTGGATGCGGCCCTGCGTCGTCGCCGCGTAATGGAAGCGGCGCCGCCGCTGGCTCGCGCGCACCTGCGCGTCGAGTTCCGGCAGGTTCCAGCGGCGCGCGGCCTCCTCGCGGAATGCGGCGAGCACGCCGGCGGCTTCGGGCAGGCCGGCCAGGTTCGTGCGCTCGCGCGGATCGTCGGCGAGGTTGTAGAGCTGGTCGGGATCGGCCGGGCAATGCACGTATTTCCAGTCGCCGCGGCGGATCATCACGACCGGCGCAACCGCCCCTTCCGCGAGGTATTCACCGAGCGCGACGTCGTGCGCGGGCGCGCCTTGCAGATGCGGCACGAGGCTCGCGCCGTCGACCGGGTCCGGCCAGCCGCCGGCCGGCGCCGCGCCGGCGAGGTCGACGAGCGTCGGCAGCAAATCGACGTGCGACACCGGCCCGCGCACGCGCGCGGCACCGAAGCGGCCCGGCGCGTGGACGATCAGCGGCACGCGGCAGCCGCCTTCGAAGAACGTCATCTTGTACCAGAGCCCACGCTCGCCGAGCATGTCGCCGTGGTCGGACGTGACGATCACGATCGTGTCGTCGGCGAAGCCGCATTGCTCGAGCGCGGCCAGCACGCTGCCGAATTGCGCGTCGACATAGGACGTCGCGCCGTAGTATGCGCGGCGCGCGGCGCGGATCTGCGCGTCGGTCGGCGGCGTGCGGTCGTTTTCGCAGACGAAGCGCAGCCGCTGCGAATGCGGATCGCTCTGCTGCGCATCGAGCCGCACGGCCGGCATGTCGATCTCGTCGTCGCGGTACAGATCCCAGTATTCGCGCGTGATCGCGTACGGATCGTGCGGATGCGTGAGCGACACGACCATGCAGAACGGCCGCGCGTCATGACCGGCCGCGCGCTCGCGCGCGACGTCGTACAGCTTCTGCTTCGCCGCGAACGTGACCTCGTCGTCGAAATCGAGCTGGTTCGTGCGCACGCACGGGCCGGCCTCGAGCACCGAACTCATGTTGTGATACCAGCTCGGCCGCTCGGTCGGGCGGTCCCAGTCGGGCACCCAGCCGAAGTCGGCCGGATAGATGTCGGTCGTGAGCCGTTCCTCGAAGCCGTGCAGCTGGTCGGGTCCGCAGAAATGCATCTTGCCGGACAGCATCGTCCGGTAGCCGCCCGCGCGCAGGTAGTGCGCGAAAGTCAGCGTTTGCGCCGGCAATTCGGCGGCGTTATCGTAGGCGCCGATACCCGACGGCAGCTTGCCGGTCAGCAGCGAGAAGCGCGACGGCGCGCACAGCGGGCTCGCGCAATACGCGGCGTCGAACACCACGCCTTGCGCGGCGAGCCGGTCGAGCGTCGGCGTGCGCGCGACGCGGTTGCCGTAAGCCGGCAACGCGAACGGCGTCAGCTGGTCGGCCATCAGGATCAGGATGTTGGGAGTCGGGTTCGTCATCGGCGGTCTTGGGGAAATCGGTGTTCGAATGGAGCGGCGCGACGCTCGGGCGGCGACACGGCCGGCATGACGGACGCAGCCTGAAGAAAGTGCCGCGCGCACCGGTCGCGACTGGCTAGAATCGCGGAAGGCCCGGCGCGGCGCCGTGCCGTCCGAAGCACTATCCCCCGCCCGAATTCGCGCGGGAAGGCGTCCGGCCCTTATGAGGCCATTAGAGAGACTTATGTCGAAATCCGAACCGTTACCGTCGATGCAGGCGCTGCGCGCGTTCGAATCGGCCGCCCGTCTCCAGAGCTTCACGGCCGCCGCGCGCGAGCTCGGCTCGACGCAACCGGCCGTGAGCCAGCAGGTGTTCCAGCTCGAAGCGGAACTCGGCGTGCCGCTGTTCGAGCGCAGCCCGCGCGGCGTCACGCTGACGAGCGACGGCCAGTGCCTGTACGAAGCCGTGCGGCTGAGCCTCGACACGCTGCGCGGCGCCACCGCGACGCTGCGCACGCGCCGCGAGCACGGCGCGCTCACGATCGTCACGGATTTCGGTTTCGCGACCTACTGGCTGATGCCGCGCCTCTCCGGCCTGAAGCGCGTGATGCCGGACGTCGACGTGCGGGTCGTCACCTCGCAGGATTACGACGCGCAGCGCGACCACGCCGACATCGCGGTTCTGTTCGGCGACGGCCACTGGCCGTCGTGCACGGCCGCGCGACTCTTTCCCGAATCGGTCACGCCCGTCTGCTCGCCGGCGTTCCGCGCCGCGCACGCGCACGTCGCGCGGCCCGAGCACCTGCAGGCGCTGCCGCTGCTGCACGTGCAGGCGACGCGCCCCGAACGCTGGCTGTCGTGGGCCGGCTGGTTCGACGCGCACGGCCTCGACGCGCCGGCCGCCGCGCGCGGCGTGACCTTCAACAGCTATGCGCTGGTGATCCACGCGGCGCTGCTCGGCGACGGCGTTGCGCTCGGCTGGTCGCCGCTCGTCGACGAGCTCGTCGCATCCGGGCAGCTCGTGAAGCTCGTCGACGCACCCGTCGTCACGTCGCGCGGCTACTTCCTCGTGCGGCCGCCGCAGCGGCCTGAGCCGGACGCGACACATGTGTTCCGGCGCTGGCTGCTGGACGCGTGCGCGCCGGCTTGAGCGGGCGGCTGGCCGGCGGAGCGCTGCCTGACGCTTGCTGGAGCGGCTGCGGCTGTCCCATCTGACGCGCGCTGGACTGGCTGCGCCTGCCCGCTTGACGTCCGATGGAGCGGCTATGCCTGCACCGCCTGACGCCCGCTGGAGCCGCTACGACTGCGCCGCCTGACGCTCGCCGGACCGGCTGCGGCTGCACCGTCTGACGCTCGCTGGACCGGCTACGGCTGCACCGCCTGACGCTCGCTGGACCAGCCGCGCCCGCCCCGCCCGACACCCCGCCCAGCGTCCCCAAAACCGCCGCCTCGAGCCTCGCCACCGCCCCGCCGCGCTGGCGCGCCGATACCAGCCACACGGCGGGTTGGTTCTATCCGCGCCCAAATCGTCCTGATTTACTTGAGCCTCCCGCTACCTGCGTAGCGTGGCGCCCCGTCGCGCCGCCGCGCGCGTTGCGTTCCCTGACATCCGAGGAATCTCATGACCGCCGACTCACGCCCCGATCAATTCGTCCTGACGCTGTCGTGCCCGAGCGCGGCCGGCCAGGTCGCCGCCGTCGTCGGCTTTCTCGAGCGCCATCGCTGCTACGTCGATGCGCTGAACGTGTTCGACGATGATCTCAGCAACCATTTCTTCGTGCGCTGCGTGTTTCATCCGACGGATGAGACGCTGCAGATCGACGCGCTGCGCCAGGAGTTCGGTCCGATCGCGACCGCGCTCGGCGGCGGCGGTGACGGCGACACGCAATGGGCGATCCACGACGTGAACGCGCGCCCGAAGGTGCTGATCATGGTGTCGAAGCTCGAGCACTGCCTCGCGGACCTGTTGTTCCGCTGGCGGATGGGCGAACTGAAGATGGACATCGTCGGCATCGTGTCGAACCATCCGGACTTCGAACCGCTCGCCACGCAGCACGGGCTGCCGTTCCGCCACTTCCCGATCACGGCCGACACCAAGGCGCAGCAGGAAGCGCAGTGGCTCGACTTCTTCGAGTCGAGCGGCGCCGAACTCGTGATCCTCGCGCGCTACATGCAGGTGCTGTCGCAGGAAACCAGCGCGAAGCTCGCGAACCGCGCGATCAACATCCATCACTCGTTCCTGCCCGGCTTCAAGGGCGCGAAGCCGTATCACCAGGCGCATGCGCGCGGCGTGAAACTGATCGGCGCGACCGCGCACTTCGTGACCGACGATCTCGACGAAGGCCCGATCATCGAGCAGGTGGTCGAACGCGTCGATCATGCGCTGCGTCCCGAGCAATTGCTCGCGGTGGGCCGCGACGTCGAGTGCATCACGCTCGCGCGCGCGGTGAAGGCGTTCATCGAGCGGCGCGTGTTTCTGAATGGCGACCGGACGGTGGTGTTTCCGTAAGCGCATCCGTTCGGCGCACAGCCAACAAAAAACCCGACCGGCAGCACCTGCCGGTCGGGTTTTTTATCGCGTTGCGTTCGACGCGTCGCGCAACGGCCCCGGGTGCGGTGTCCGGGTTCGCCGCGCGACGCGCGTGCCGCGTTCAGATGCTTACTTGACCCACGCGAAGTAGTACGACAGCCAGATCGTCAGCGCTGCGCCGACCAGCGCCGCATACGGCATCAGGTTCAGCCACATCGCGCGCTTCGGCACTTCGAGTTCCATGTCACGCTGCATCTGCGCGGGGAAACGGCCGCGATCCTGCCAGTAGTGACGATAGAGAAACACCGGCACGATCAGCAGCATCGCGATCAGCCCGTTGCGCAGCGTGCCTTCGCCCTGCAGGTTCGCGCCCGCGCCGACATAGACGAGGTTCGCGTAGCCGCAGACCGAGCCGGCGACGAGCAGCCAGGTCGGGCAGCGGAACGGCCGATCCCAGTTGCCGCGGTCCATTCGGTGGATCCAGCCCGACTGGAGATTCAGGAATACGAACAGCATGTAGCAGACGTTCGAGATCGCCAGCACCGTCATGTAGTCCGACATCATCAGCAACACGAGGTTGAAGCCGAGATCGGTCCACATCGCGCGCGTGGGCGAGCCGTGCTCGTTCACGTGCGACAGGTACTTCGGCAGCCAGCCGTCGACCGATGCCTGGTACAGCGTGCGCGACGAGCCCATCATCGACGTCATCACGATCAGCAGGATCGACAGCATCAGCATCACGACGACCGCGTTCGCGACCCATGCACCGCCACCGACGATCTTCGCCATCGCGGCCGCGACGCCGGTGCCGTCGCCGATCGCCGGATCGAGCATCGCCTGCGTGCCG
The DNA here is from genome assembly GCF_905339875.1 of Burkholderia sp. BCC1998. NCBI lineage: Bacteria > Pseudomonadati > Pseudomonadota > Betaproteobacteria > Burkholderiales > Burkholderiaceae > Burkholderia > Burkholderia sp. BCC1998. The sequence goes on along the minus strand of NZ_CAJPHE010000011.1, from coordinate 192,065 downwards.
AGCGCGCCCTGGAACGCCATTGGCACGAGCGTCATCACGACGAGGCACAGCGCGCCCGACCAGAAGATCGCCTTCGCGGTGTCGCGACGCGGATCGCGGAATTCGCGCGTGTAGCAGACCGCCGTTTCGAAGCCGTACGACGCCCAGCCGGCCATGAACATCGCGCCGAGCGCCATCGTCACGCCCTGCCCGTTCCACGAACCGAAGGTCGCGGTCGTGAGGTTGCCTTGAGCGTCATGACCGAGCGGCAGCAGCGGAAGCAGGTTCGACATCGGCACGTCGCCGGTGACGAACGGCACGATGCCGACGATCAGCAGCGGCGTGAGCGACGCGATGCCGAGAATGCGCTGCGTACGCGCGGCTTTCGACGCACCGCTGTGCTGAAGCTTGAACGTGATGAGAAGCAGAATCGTCGCGATGATGAACGTCGCGTTGATCCGCAGTGAAAGACCGGACTTGATGAACCCGAGATCCGCAACCTTGAACTGCCAGTGCAGCACCGCCGCGTCGGCGGGAAAGAGACTCGTGAGCGCATAGCTCGCCGCGAGGCCGCAGCCGAGCGCGAGCATCGGCGACCACGCGAGCCAGTTGCACCACACGGAAACCGGGGCAATCAGCTTGCTGTAACGGACCCAGCCGATCGCGCCGTATACCGACGCGCCGCCCGATTTATGGGGAAATAGTCCCGATATTTCCGCATAAGTCGCGCTTTGAATCAGCCCCATCGTGATCGCGGCGATCCAGATCGCCCACGCGGGCTGGCCGATCGTCGCGCATACGCCGCCGATCGTGAACAGCACGCCTGCCGGCACGCCGCTCGTCACCCAGAATGCGTCTTTCCAAGTCAGGCCACGATGCAGCGTGTGGCCCGTCGAATCATGTGAGATGGTTGCCTCAACGTCACTGGTGCGATTAGCACGCAGTCCTGCCTGACTCATCCAATTCCTCCTCTCGAGCAGAGTTAGCGCTTCAGCGCTTACTCTGGTCCGATGCAAAGCAGATGACTCCGCACAAGGGCCGTAGTGTAACAACTTATGGGCTTTTTTGCAGAATCAGTAAAAGAAAGCCGGGATATGGCCGCATGAATTCACGATTGTTTCGGATTCCTGCATGCTATTCCCGGCGTATTTATTTATGATGATTCGCGCGACGAATCGCCGCGGTCTTACTGCGCGCCTTCAGTCCACGAATTCACGCGGTCAGCATGCGCGGCAATCCATGCATCGGCGGCCGCTTCCGGCTTCGAACCGTTCTGGATCGCGAGCATCACGCTGTCGATCTCGCCCGGCTTCCACTGGAACTTCTTCAGGAACGCGACGACCGGCTTGGCCTTCGTTTCGAGCTGCGGGTTCGCGACGCTGTCGACGTGCTCCGCGCCGCCGAACACCTTCTTCGGATCCTCGAGGAAGCGCAGCTTCCACTTCGCGAACATCCAGTGCGGCGCCCAGCCGGTCACGATCACCGGCTTGTTCGCGCCGACGGAGCGCGACAGCTCGGCCGTCATCGCGCTGCCCGAACTCGGCATCAGCGTGTAGCTGAGGCCGTAGCTCTTGATCGCTTCGTCGGTCTTGCGCATCACGCCCGCACCCGCATCGATGCCGACGATCCGGCCGCCGAAGCTGCTTTTCTCGGCATTCAGATCTTCGATGCTCTTCGCCTTCACGTAGTCGGGGACGATCAGGCCGATCTTGGCGTCAGGAAAGTTCGCGCCGAGATCGACGACCTTCGACTTGTACTCGCCCCAGTAGGAGCCGTGCGTGACGGGCAGCCATGCGGACAGCGTCGCATCGAGGTCGCCGCGCGCCACGCCCTGCCACATGATCCCGGCAGCCACCGGCACGAGCTGGACCTGGTAACCGAGCTTCTTCTCGATCACGCGTGCCGCGACGTTCGACGTCGCCACGCTGTCGTCCCAGCCTTCGACGTAACCGATCTTCAGCGTGGGCTTCGTATCCGCGAGCGCCGACGCGCTCAATGCCACCATCGCCGACAGTGCGCCGGTCCACAGCAGTTTTCCGAACAACTTCATGGTCGATCTCCTTGAAATGCGCACCGTGCGCGTTGTCTCTCTAGGTTCTTCAACCACAAATCCGCGGTATCGTTGTTTTCCGACGGATGCTTGTCCGGAGGCGACGCAACGCGACGCGACGCGCCCGGACCGGCGATGGCTCGATACGACTACTTGTCGATCACGAGATCCGACAGCGGCTTGCTGCAGCACAGCAGCACCATCCCCTGATCGATCTCGCGCTGGCGGATGCCGCCGTTGTGCTTCATCTCGACCTGCCCCGACACGAGCTTCACCTTGCAGGTGCCGCACATGCCCTGCGTGCACGACGCCGGCAGCCGCACGCCGGACTGGCGCGCCGCGTCGAGCACGTGCTGCTCCGAGCCGCACGCAATCTCGCGATTGCTCTTCGCGAAGCTGACCGTGTACTGCTTCGTCGCGACGTCGCCGTCGTTGGCCGCCGGCGCGAGTTCGGCGATCACCTCGTCGCTCGCGGTCTGCGCGAGCGTCTCGAACGAGAAGCTTTCCTCGTGATACTGCTTGCGGTCGAAGCCGGCTTCGTCGAGCAGGTCGCGCACGGCCTTCATGTACGGCGCGGGGCCGCACGTGAAGATCTCGCGCTCCATGAAGTCCGGTGCGATCAGCTTCAGCAGCGGCAGCGTCAGGAAGCCCGTGACGCCCGGCCAGTTGGTGCGTGCACCGACGCGCTCGACGACGAACGACGTGCGGAAATTCGTATGGTTCGACGCGATCAGGTCGAGCTCGCGCGCGAAGATGATGTCGTCCGGCGTACGTGCGCTGTGCACGAACAGGATGTCGCGATCCTCGGCGAGATCATGATGCGCGCGGCTCATCGACATCAGCGGCGTGACGCCCGAACCGGCCGACAGGAACAGGTACTTGCGCGCCGGATGCCGCGCGCACGTGAATTCGCCGGCCGGGCCGAGCACGCGAACCGACGCGCCCGGCTGCAGGTTGTCGTGCAGCCAGTTCGACACCTTGCCGCCCGGCACGCGCTTCACCGTGATCGAGATCGTGTGCGGCCGCGCGGGCGACGACGAGATCGTGTAGCACCGGTTGATCGTCTCGCCGTCGATGTCGAGTTCGAGCGTGATGAACTGCCCCGGCTCGAAGGAAAACGCACGGCCTTGCGGCGAACGGAAGAAGAAACTCTTCACGTCGTGGGTTTCCTGACGCACGTGGCAGCACACCAGCGTTTCCTCGACGTCGCTCGTCCAGCGCTCAGGCAGCGCGCTCCAGAACGCCGGGTGCGTCACCCGGCTGTCCACCGGCTCGAAATTGGCCGAATCTCGCATCATGTGTAGCTCCACTTGCTGTCTGCTGTACTACGCGCCGATTTTTTCGGCGAGCCGGCCGATGTACCAGGCCGAGAATTTTTCGACGAGACCTTCCGTGTACGGCGAATACGGGCCCGGCTCGTATGCGCTGCTGGTCGCGCCGCGCTGCGAGAATTCGACGAGCGCGCGATCCTGGTCGTTGGTCGCGTTCCACACGGCCGTCAGGTTCTTCACGTCGTAGTCGATGCCTTCCTTCGCATCCTTGTGGACGAGCCACTTGGTGCGCACGAGCGTCTTGCCGGCCGACAGCGGAATCACCGAGAACGTCACGATGTGATCGCTCATGAAGTGATGCCACGAGTTCGGCTGCGTCCAGAACGACAGGCCGCCGAGGTCCGCCTGGTCGAACTGGCCGAGCAGCTTCTTCGATGCGACCTTCGCGTCGAGCGTCTGCGATTCGCCGTGGCGGTCGAGCGGCAGGCGCTGCGTGCGGAAGCCCGTCACGTCGAGCAGCTTTTCGATTTCGGCGGACGGCAGGCCCATCTCGGCCCACTCCTTGCCGCGGCGCACGCAGGTTTCAGCGAACGCGTCCATGCCTTCGGCGTTCGCGTCGGAGCGCTGGTAGCCGAAGCCGTATTCGTACAGCGAGATCGTCAGCTCGGGATGGTTCGCGACGCAGTGATAGCACTCGCGGTTGTTCTCCATCGTGAGCTTCCAGTTGCCTTCCTCGATGATGTCGATCTGCGCGGCGATCTTCGTGTTCGGCAGATCGTGCGGCAGCAGATACGGCTCCATCTGGGCGCGCAGCTGCGCGAAATCGACCGGCGGCTCCTCGGCGAGGCAGATGAAGATCAGGCCCGCGAGGTTCTGCACGTGCACCGACTTCAGGCTGTGCTTGCAGCGGTCGAACTTCTCGCCCATGTGCTCGGCGAACATCAGCTGGCCGGTCAGGTTGTAGGTCCAGCTGTGGTACGGGCACACGATGTTGCCGACCGAGCCCTTATCCTCGTTGCACAGGCGCGCGCCGCGGTGGCGGCACACGTTGTGGAACGCGCGGATTTCCATGTCGTCGTCGCGCACGATCAGGATCGAGTCGCTGCCCAGTTCCACGGTCACGTAGTCGCCCGGCTCGGGAATGTCCGGTTCGACCGCGACCTGGATCCAGTGCTGGCGGAAAATCGCCTCCATGTCGAGGGCGAAGATGTCCTCGCTCGTGTAGAACGGCGCCTCGAGGCTGTAACCTTCCTTGCGTCGCTCGATCAGTGCACGAATGTCTGCCGATACTTTCATCGTTTGCTCCGGATTCCTTGCGTCCCAGTGTGGTTGCCGACAGGCATCAAAATCAGTAGTCGATGAGCTGATGCTCGCGCAAATACGCGAGGATCACTTGTGCTTTTTCGACTGAACTCCCTTCATTTACGACGTTGCCGCCGCGGCTTTCGGTCGTGGTCGCGGACAGCATCCGGGCATGCCCCGAGCGCTTCTCGGCGGCGACCAGCTTTACGGGTTTACGCTCGATCGGGCCGACCTTCCAGGCCGCCGCATCGGCGTCCGCGCCGGTCGACGTGAGTGCCGGGCGGATCGCGCCGGCGCGCAGCCGCGCATACGCGTAGCGCGGCGCCACGTTGGCGAGCGGATGGACCGCGACGACGGCCGGCAGCGCCGCGTCGACGCGCCGCCGCAGCCCTTTCGGCAAGAATTGCCGGACCGCCGCGCGGCCGCCGTCGACCGTCACGTCGACGGCCGAGCCGACGAGCGGATAGCCGAGCGCCGCGGCGACGCGATACGGCAGCATCCCGGTGTCGTACGCGCCCTCGGCGCGCGTGCCGGTCAGCACGAGGTCGTAGCCTTCGACGCGTGCGGCGAGCGCATGCGCGGCATCGTCGCCGTCGTGGCAGGCCAGCACCTCGACCTGCCGTGCGCCGAGCGCGAGGTATTCAGCAAGCGCTTCATTCGCGGGATCGCCCGCATGGATCACGTCGAGCTGCGCGCGATGCCGCTCCGCGAGCTGGCGGCCAACCTCGAGCGCGGCCGCGTCGTTGCGGCTGTAGCGCGCGGTGCCGCTGACGGGGTGCCGGCCGACGGACACGAGCACCGCGATGCGTTGCAACTGGCGGGGGGCGTTCATGCTGCGACTCCTTCGGTTTCACGCGAGCCGACCGCGGCCGGCGATTGTCCGCGCGACGCGCGCGCGGCCTGCACCTGTTCGATCAGCGCGGCGATCGTCGCCTGCGCGTCGCCCACCACCGTCAGGTTCGCGCGCTTCGCGATCGGCGCGCTGCCGTCGAGGTTCACCGCGATCACGTGACGGCAGTCCTTGATCCCCTGCAAGTGCTGCACCGCGCCCGAGATGCCGAACGCGATGTACACGCTCGCCTCGACCGTCTTGCCGGTCGCGCCCACCTGCTTGTCGCGCGTGAAGTGACCGTTGTCGACCGCGACGCGGCTCGCGCCGATCGCCGCGCCGAACGCGCCGGCCAGTTGCTCGAACGCGCCGATGTCGGACACGCCGTTGCCGGCCGACACGATGAAGTCGGCTTCCTCCAGCGCGACCTGCGCCGCGTCGATTTCCTCGAGACCGAGATCGCGGTACGGCTGCGCCGCGTCTCCGGCCGGGCGGATGAAGTCGGCGGCCAGGCGCTCGCCGGCGCCGACGAACGGCAGTTTCGCCTCGACCGCGTTCTGCGCGAGCAGGATCACGTCGGGCAGCCCGCGCGTCGCGAACGCGCGGCCGGCCTGCGCATACGCGCCGACATGCTTCGCGTCGATCTCGACCACGTGGGTCGCGACGCTCGCGCCGGCGGCCGCCGCGTACCGCCGGCCGAGGTCGCCGTCGCCGGTCGCGTTGTCGGGCACGAACACGTGCTTCGGCGCGAGCGCCGCGGCGCATGCCTGCAAGGCTTGCAATTCGCTTTCGGGCGCAAACGCGCGACGGTCGAAGTCGGCCAGCTCGATCAGCTTGTCGACGCCGAGTTCGGCGGCGTCATCCTTCAGTTCACCGAATGCCAGCAGCGCGACTTCCGTCTGCGCGTCGGCGAGCACCGCGGCGGCGGCGATCGCCTGCCGCGCATGATCGTCGAGCGCGCCGCGCTCGGCGTGCGCCACCACCAGCATCACGTGCTTCGGGTCCTGCACCGCGCGGCGCGGCTTCGCGGCCGCGGCGCCGTGGCCGTGCGCGGACCACTGCGCGGCGCTCGCGTCGGCGCTGCCTTCCTCGCCGAGCGTGATGCGCTTCAGGCCCGCGGCCGTGATGATGAACGGCCGGCGCGGATCGATTCGTTTGATCGTGTTCATCGATTCACTCCAGCGAGGCGGCAACGAGTTCGGCCACGTCGAGCACATCGGGGCGCGGGCCCACGACGCCTTCGAGCATCGCCGTGCAGTTCGGGCAACCGACCGCGACCACGTCCGCGCCGATCGCGCGCGCGTCGGCGATGCGGATGTCAGGAATACGCTGCTTGCCCGGGATGTCGGTCAGCGGCGCACCGCCGCCACCGCCGCAGCAGCGCCCGCGCATGCCGTTGCGCTCCATCTCGACGACCTGGATGCCGATCGTCTTCAGCAGCTTGCGCGGCGATTCCGTCTCGCCGTTGTAGCGGCCGAGATAGCACGGGTCGTGATACGTGGTGCGCTTCTCGCGCAGCGACTCGACCGCCTTCGGCGCGATCTTGCCGCTGTCGGCCAGCTCCGCGAGGTAGGTCGTGTGATGCTTGACCGTCACGCGCAGCCCGAGCGCGCGGTATTCGTTGCGCAGGCTGTGCATCACGTGCGGGTCGGCCGTCACGATCTGCTTGTACGACAGCGAGCCGAGCGTGCCGATCAGGCGCTTCGCCATCTGCTGGAAGGTCGCTTCGTCGCCGAGGCGGCGTGCGACGTCGCCGGTGTCGGTCTCGGTCCCGCCGAGCACCGCGTAGTCGACGCCCGCCTTGTTCAGCACCTTGACGAACGCGCGCAGCGTGCGCTGGTAACGCATGTCGAACGCGCCTTCACCCGCGACGAACAGCACGTCGACCGGCTTGCCCGGTTGCGCGACCGGCGCGTTCAGGTCGACCGACCAGTCGTAGCGCGCAGCCGCGTCGTAGCCGCCCATCGTGCCGGTCTCGCGCAGGTTCGCGAGCACTTCCTGGCCCTTGCCCGGCACCGTGCCGTGCACCAGCGTGCGGTTGCGGCGCATGTCGACGATCGCGTCGACGTGCTCGATCAGCATCGGGCACTCCTGCACGCATGCGCGGCAGGTGGTGCACGACCACAGCGTCTGCTCCTCGATCAGGCCCGACACGATCGGGCCGTTCGGCTCGCCGCGATGCTGGCCGACCGCGAGGCCCGGCGTCGGGCTGCCGGCGTACGCGGCATCGGTGCCGCCCGCCATCCCGACGACGAGATCCTGGATCAGTTTCTTCGGGTTCAGCGGCTGGCCCGATGCGAACGCGGGGCACGCGGCTTCGCACTTGCCGCACTGCACGCACGCATCGAAGCTCAGCAGCTGGTTCCAGCGGAATTCGACCGGCTTCGCGACGCCGTACTCTTCGTGCTCGATGTCCGGCAGCTTCAGCGCGGTCGGCGGCGTGGCCGTGCCGTTGCCCGTGAACGATTCACGGGTGGCCGCGAAACGCTCCTGGCGCGGGTGGAACGCGAGGTGCAGCAAGCCGGCGATCGCGTGCTTCATCGGGCCGCCCTTCGCGGCGCCGACGGTCATCGTGAAGGCGCCGGCGCCGATCAGCAGCGCGCAGAGCACCGCGAACGCACCCGACATCGCGCCGGTCGGCACGACCATGAACAGCACGAGGCCGAGCGCGAACGAGCCGAGCAGCCAGGGCAGCGCGTTCCACGGGCCGCGCGACAGGCGCGCCGGCACGTCCTTCGCCGCGCGGCGGCGCCAGACGAACACCACGCCGACGAGCATCGCGAGCGCCGCGAGGAAGATCAGCTTGTCGAGCCACGGCGAGTAGATCGCGAGGCCGTAGTTGACGAACACCAGCGCGAGCGCGGCGATCGCGCCGCCGGCGGTCGCGACGTGGGTCTTCGCGATGTACGGATCGCGGGCGACCACGTGGTGCAGGTCGACGAAGTAGCGCTTCGGGATCGTGAACAGGTTCGCGATGCCGAACGAGCCGGGCGCCGTCGCGCGCCCGAGACGCCAGTAGGACGAGCGCTTCGCGACCGCGAACGCGAGCCCCGCCACCGACAGCCACAGCAGTGCGGTAATGAGGAAAGCCGGATTCATTTTTTAGAAATCCTTGACGAGGCGCAGCGAGTCGTAGATCGCACCGTGGACGTTGTGCATCGAGATGCAGTCGCCGACACGGAACAGCAGGAAGCGGCCGTTGCCCAGTTCTTCCGACAGGCACGGCTGCGGCTCGGCCGCGAACAGCGTGTGCGGATCGATCTGGCCGCGGTTCACCGACTCCGGCTTGAGCTTCCAGTACAGCTCGTCGTTCGGCGACGAACCGTTCTCGATCACGACCTGGTCGACCGCGCGCTCTTCCAGCTCCTCGGTGTATTCGTTGCGCAGCACGGCGATGATCTTGCCGTCTTCCTCGTACACGCGATCGAGCATCGTGTTCGGCGTCGGGATCACGCCGAGCGCATACAGGCGGCGATAGAAGATCGGGAACGTCGTGCCGCCGCAATCGTCGGCCACCTTCACGTCGGGCGTCACGACCTCGACCTTCGAGCCGCGGCTCGCCATGAAGTCGGCCACGCCGGCGCCCGCATGCGTGCTCACGCCGTCGAACAGCAGCACGTTCTGCTTCGGCTCGACCTTGCCGGTCAGGATGTCCCACGAGCTGACCGCGAGACCTTCGGCCACGCCCCACGCCGGCACCTGCCACGTGAAGCTCGAACCGCCGGTCGCGAGCACGACGATGTCCGGCTTCTCGGCCATGATCATCTTCTCGTCGGCGGCGACGCCGAGGCGCCGGTCGACGCCGAGACGCTTGGTTTCCATGTCGAACCAGCGGATGATCCCCGACATCTGTTCGCGCTGCGGCGCCTTCGCGGCGATCATCACCTGGCCGCCGACTTCGGCGTTCTTCTCGAACAGCACGACGTCGTGGCCGCGCAGCTTCGCGACGCGTGCGGCCTCGAGCCCCGCGGGGCCCGCGCCGACCACCACCACCTTGCGCTTCGGGCCGCGCGACTTCTCGATGATGTGCGGCATCGTCGCTTCGCGCGACGTCGCGGCGTTCTGGATGCACAGCACGTCGAGGCCGTTGTACTGGCGGTCGATGCAGTAGTTCGCGCCGACGCACTGCTTGATTTCGTCCTCGCGGCCGTCGCGGATCTTGATCACCATGTGCGGATCGGCGATCTGCGCGCGCGTCATGCCGACCAGGTCGATCATGCCGTTCGCGAGCAGGCGCTCGGCCTGGCCCGCGTCGCGAATGCTCTGTGCGTGCATCACGGGAATCTTCACCACCGACTTGATGCCGGCCGCGAGGTGCACGAACGGCTCCGGCGGCAGCGCCATCGGCGGCATGCAGTTCGCGATCGTGTTGTGCGTGTCGCCGCCCGAGCCGACCACGCTCAGGTAGTCGATCAGGCCCGTCTCCGACATCGCCTGCGCGATTTCCTTCAGCGCTTCGTGATCGAGACCGTCCTCGTGGAATTCGTCGCCGCACATCCGCAGGCCGACGCAGAAGTCCTTGCCGACCGCTTCGCGCACGGCCGTCAGCACTTCGATGCCGAAGCGCAGACGGTTCTCGAGGCTGCCGCCCCATTCGTCGGTGCGGTGGTTCGAACGCTTGCTCCAGAACTGGTCGATCAGGTGCTGGTGCGCGGCGGAGATTTCGATGCCGTCCATGCCGGCTGCCTTCACGCGCTTCGCGGCGGCCGCGAAGTCGCCGATGATGCGGCGGATTTCCTCGATCTCGATGATCTTCGCGTTACCGCGGTGCACCGGCTCGCGCACGCCCGACGGCGACATCAGGTGCGGCCAGTGCTCGCCGTGGAACGACGAGCGGCGGCCCATGTGCGTCGCCTGGATCATGATCTTCGCGCCGTGCTTGTGCATCGTGTCGGCGAGACGCGTGAGCGGGTCGATGATCTTGTCGTTCGACAGGTTCACCGACTTCCACCAGCCCTGCGGGCTGTCGATCGACACGGGGCTCGAGCCGCCGCAGATCGCGAGGCCGACGCCACCCTTCGCCTTCTCTTCGTAGTAGCGGATGTAGCGGTCGCCCGGCAGGCCGCCCGGCTCGGCATACACCTCCGCGTGCGCGGTGCTGACGATCCGGTTGCGCAGCGTCAGCTGGTTCAGCTGCATGGGTTTGAACAGGTGGGGATAACGCATCGCAGGCGACCTCTGGCGTTCGAATGTCTCGTGTTGCGGGTGTTGTTTGTTGCTGTGTCGTGGGGTCGGCGCGTCAGTGCGCGATCGGCGACACTTCGAAGACGCAGTGATCGTGGTGCTCGGCCGCACACTGCACTTCCTTCGACTGCGCGCGCGGCGCGCCCTTGCCTTCCGGCGTCGTGTCGTTGACCCAGTCCATCGCGCCGGCGAACCAGCCCGCGAACATGTAGCAGAGCTTGCCTTCCTTGCCCGGCTGCTGGAGCACGAACGACGAGTGGCGCAGCTCGATCTTCGCGCGTGCGCTGGCCGGATCGGCCTCGATGATCGAGAACAGGCCCCAGCCGCGTTGCGACAGGCGCTTCAGGTAGTGCTCGAACACCGCCATGCCGGTGAGGCCGTGCAGCTTCGCTTCCTTGTCGCACCAGTGATACGCGGACTTGTAGCCGGCCTTGTAGAGGATCTCGGCATACGCCTCGACGCCGAGCGCTTCCTCGACGGCGACGTGGTTGTTCGTGAAGAAGTGGCGCGGCACGTACAGCATCGGCAGCGCGTCGGTGGTCCAGACGCCGGTATCGGGATCGACGTTGATCGGCAGTTGCGGTTGCATCGTGGTGACTCCGTGAGGAAAATTGGCCGCGCGGCTCAGGCGCAGGCACGACATCGTCCGCGTGCCCGCGCGACAGGCGCCGGCACGTCCCGATTGTTCTAGTGTTGAATCGCGGGTGGCGGTTCGGCTCGGCGGACGCTTACGCGCCCCACACGTCCTTGAACACGCGCACCCAGTTCTCGCCCATGATCTTGCGGATGCGCGACTCCTTCCAGCCGTGGCGTTCCATCGCCGCGGTCAGGTTCGGGAATTCGCCGATCGTGCGGATGCCGTCCGGGTTGATCACCTTGCCGAAGTTCGTCAGCTGGCGATAGCGGCCCTTGTCATGCGTCAGCATGTCGAAGAATTCCTTCGCGAAATCCTGCGTGAAGTCCGTGCCGATGCCGACCGCGTCTTCGCCGATCAGGTTCACGACGTAGTCGATCGCCTCGATGTAGTCGTCGATGTTCGCCTCGATGCCGCGCTTCAGGAACGGCGCGAACATCGTCACGCCGACGAAGCCGCCGGCGTCGGCGATTTCCTTCAACTGCGCGTCGCTCTTGTTGCGCGGATGTTCCTTCAGGCCCGACGGCAGGCAGTGCGAGTAGCACACCGGCTTCTTCGAGAACGCGATCGCTTCCGACGACGTGTTGCCGCCCACATGCGACAGGTCGACCATGATGCCGACGCGGTTCATTTCGGTGATCACTTCGCGGCCGAAGTCCGACAGGCCGCCGTCGCGCTCGTAGCAGCCGGTGCCGACCAGGTTCTGCGTGTTGTAGCAGAGCTGCACGACGCGCACGCCCATGTCGGCGAACGCCTCGATGTAGCCGAGGTTGTCCTCGAACGCATGCGCGTTCTGGAAGCCGAGGATGATCCCCGTCTTGCCTTCCTTCTTCGCGCGGAAGATGTCGTCGGTCGTGCGCACCAGCGTCAGCAGTTCGCCGTTCTCGCGGATCTTCTGCTTCATCACGCCGATGTTGTCGACGGTCTTGGTGAAGTTCTCCCACACCGATACCGTGCAGTTCGCGGCCGTGATGCCGCCCTTGCGCATGTCCTCGAACACCGGCTTCTCGAACTTCGAGATGTTCAGTCCGTCGATGATGATGCTGTCCTGATGCAGCGTGCTCATATCTGCCTCTCGCTCCAGTCTCTGCTGTATGTGGGGTCGTCGATCAGTAAATCGGGAAGCGCTCGCAAAGCGCGAAAATCTCGCGGCGCACGCGCTGTTCGGTCGCGTGGTCGCCTTCGGGGTTCGCGCGCAGCGCGTCGAACACCTCGAGAATCAGGCGGCCGACTTCGCGGAACTCCGCGACGCCGAAGCCGCGCGTCGTGCCGGCCGGCGTGCCGAGACGGATGCCCGACGTGACGGTCGGCTTCTCGGTGTCGAACGGAATGCCGTTCTTGTTGCAGGTGATGCCCGCGCGCTCAAGCGCCTGCTCGACCGGCGCGCCCTTCAGGCCCTTCGGGCGCAGGTCGACCAGCAGCAGGTGGTTGTCGGTGCCGCCGGTGACGAGGTCGACGCCGCCCGCCTTCAGCACTTCGCCGAGGGCCTGCGCGTTCGCGAGCACGTTGTCGATGTAGGTCTTGAAGTCCGCATGCAGCACTTCGCCGAACGCGACGGCCTTGCCGGCGATCACGTGCATCAGCGGGCCGCCCTGCAGGCCGGGGAACACGGCCGAGTTGATCTTCTTCGCGATCTCTTCGTCGTTGGTCAGCACGAAGCCGCCGCGCGGGCCGCGCAGCGTCTTGTGCGTGGTCGACGTGACGACGTGCGCGTGCTCGACCGGATTCGCATGGCGGCCGGCGGCGATCACGCCCGCGATGTGCGCCATGTCGACCATCAGCTTCGCGCCGACGCTGTCGGCGATCGCACGGAAGCGGGCGAAGTCCAGCGCGCGCGGATATGCCGAGAAGCCGGCGATGATCAGGCTCGGCTTGTGCTCGTGCGCGAGTGCCTCGACCTGGTCGTAGTCGATCCGCATCGTGTCGCGGTTCACGCCGTACTGCACGGCGTTGAACCACTTGCCCGACAGCGCCGGCTTCGCGCCGTGCGTCAGGTGGCCGCCGGCGTCCAGCGACATGCCGAGCACCGTGTCGCCCGGCTTCGCGAGCGCGAGCATCACCGAACCGTTCGCCTGCGCGCCCGAGTGCGGCTGCACGTTCGCATAGCCGGCGTTGAAGATCTGCTTCACGCGCTCGATCGCCAGCGCCTCCACCTCGTCCGCGAACTCGCAGCCGCCGTAGTAACGCTTGCCCGGATAGCCTTCCGCATACTTGTTGGTCAGCACCGAACCCTGGGCCTCCAGCACCGCGCGCGACACGATGTTTTCCGACGCGATCAGCTCGACCTGCGACTGCTGGCGCTCGAGCTCCTTCAGGATGGCGCTGCGCACCGGCGCGTCGCGCTCGGCGAGGGGCTGCGAGAAGAAAGGCTGGGTGTTCGACATAGTGCGTCCGTGACGAAGAATAAAGGGCGTGAAACCGAAGCTCGAGGCCCGCCGTACCTGGGTTTCCAGCGCATCCAGTGCAAGGCTGCCGACGGCTCTATTCTTGTCGTTCGGATTTTCGACGGATTGATGAATTTAGACGCGTTCTTTACCTTTTCCGCCATGCGCGTCCGTTTTGTACAAGTGACCGGTCGTGCTTTTTGGGATGACCAGGCAAGCCGGCGTGTGCAGTGAATTCGCGATTCACCGATGGACAGGCACTTCGCCGGTGCCTGTGCTGTGCTTCCCGGGTGCAGCGCGGCCCGCTTACGGTGCAGTGCAGCATCCGCCCCGCGCCCATACAACGTATGGAGCTAGGGTTTAGCCGTATGGCACGGTTGTTGCGCTCGCTCCCACAATACGGCAGCCCGATCCGTGCCTCGGGCTAAAAGCTATTAGAGATTCAAGGAACGCTCCCCATGTCGCCCGACCGCACAGCGTCGCTGTCCCACTTCGCGTTCATGCCTTTACCGAACTTCACGATGATCGCGTTCACCAATGCGATCGAGGTGCTTCGGATGGCGAACTACCTGAGCGGCCAGCCGCTCTACCGCTGGTCGATCATCAGCCCGGACGGCGGCCCGGTCACGGCGAGCAATGGCCTCACGGTCGACACGGGCCCGGCCGAGTGCGTCGGGCAGCCGGATATCGTATTCGTGTGCGGCGGCGTCGACGTGCAGCGCGCGACCACGCCCGCCCATCTGTCGACGCTGCGCCGCTTCGCGCGTTCGGGCATTCCGCTCGGCAGCCTGTGCACGGGCACCTATGCGCTCGCGAAGTCGGGGCTGCTCGCGGGCTACGCGTGCGCGATCCACTGGGAAAACATGTCGGCGCTGAAGGAAGAGTTTCCGGACACGCGCTTCCTGAAGGAACTGTTCGTGGTCGACCGCGATCGCATCACGTGCACGGGCGGCGTCGCGCCGCTCGACATGATGCTGAACCTGATCGCCGCGCGGATAGGCACGCCGCGCGTCACGCAGATCGCCGAGCAGTTCATCGTCGAACACGTGCGCGACACGAGCGCGCAACAGCGAATGCCGCTCGTCGCGCGGCTCGGCTCGGCGAACAAGTCGCTGTTCGAAGTGATTTCGCTGATGGAGAACAACATCGAGGAACCGCTGTCGCGCGAGGAGCTCGCGCGGCTCGCGAACATGTCGCAGCGGCAGCTGCAGCGCCTGTTCCGCGAACACCTCGGGATGACGCCCACGCACTATTACCTGACGCTGCGGCTGCGCCGCGCACGCGAGCTGCTGCTGCAGACCGACATGTCGATCATGCACATCACGATGGCGTGCGGCTTCCAGTCGGCGTGCCACTTCAGCAAGAGCTATCGCGATGCGTTCGGCGTCGCGCCGACGCGCGAACGCCGCAAGCAGGTCGCGCCGCTCGCGCAGGGCGCGGCGGCATCCGCGCCGGCGTTTCCGGCGCATGTGATTCATGCGTGACGCACGAGTCGCGCGATAAAAAAAAGCGGCCTCGAAGGCCGCTTTTTGCTGGTGCTTACGATCCCCACACCTGCATTTCGTCGAGCGAGTACCCCCACTGCGTCGCCCGCTTCGTACCGAGCATCCGCACGTAACGCCCCTGCGCATTCAGGTTCGGCAACGTGACGTGACCGTACGACACGCCGTTGTTCGTCGAGTAGACCGTCGTCCAGTTCGCGTTGTCGTTCGACGTCTGGATCTGGTACACGAGCGCGCCCGCGTCCCAGTAGAGATCGACGCTGCTGATCTTCTTCACCGCGCCGAGATCGACGGAGATCCATTGCGGATCGACGCCCGCGCCTTCCGGCGAATCCCAGCGCGTGCTGGTCGTGTTGCCGTCGAACGCCTTGTCCGCCGTCAGCGATGTGTTGTAGCTCGCCGACGCGGCAGCCGGCCGCCCTTGCGACAGCAGCGTCGGCTGCGCGGCGGCCGGGCCGCCGTAGTAGCTCGAGCCGAGCTTCGCCTTGGTCGTGTCCGCGTTCACGCCGAACTGCGACAGGCTCCAGCGCTGGCCGGTCGTCACGTCGCCGACGTAGAGCTGGTAGCCGCCCGCCGTCGTCGACGAGAAGAACACGTAGTTCGTGCCGGTCACCGGCGCCGGATCCGAGTTGTTGCTCACGCAGTCGTTGATCGGCAGCGCGTTCGGCGTCGATGCCGGGTCCGCGGTCTTCGTGTAGATCTGGTCCGCGCCGCCGCTATCCTTCCAGCGTGCATAGAACACCATGCCGTCGCCGCGCACGATCGGATAGTAGGTCTGCAGACCGGCCGGATGATCGAACGTGGCGGTCGCGCCGGTCGCGATCGTGCGCTTCATCAGCCCCATGTTCGAGCCGGTGCCCGTCGCGTAGTAGACGGCGCTCGCGTCCGGCGCGAGGAACGGCATCGAGTATTCGGCGCCGGCCGGTGCGTTCGTCAGGCTCACGACCGACGTGAACACCGGGCCCGCGCTCGTGTACGACAGCGTGCCCTGCTTCACGTCGCCGTTCTGCTTGAACACGAGCGTCTTGCCGTCGGCGCTGAATTTCGGATCTTCGTTGCGCGTCGCGCCGGTGCTGTTCGTCAGGTTCACGGGCGGCGTGCCGGCGCCGAGCTGCAGCATGAACACGTTCCATGCGCCGTTGCTGATGCCCATGAACGCGAGCCACTTGCCGTCGGGGCTGAACACGCCGTTCATCGGATCGGTGATGCCCCAGCTGCTCTTGCTCAGCTGCGTGAGCGTATGGGCCGAAAAATCGTACAGGAACAGCTGGCTCGTGCCGTCGCCGTAGTTGACGTAGCTGTGATAGACGAGCTTGCCGGTCAGCGCCGCGGGAAACGACGCGTTGGATTGAGTCGGAGGATTGCTGATGCAGGCCGCTTCGGCGGCACCACTGGACAGGTTGAGAGCGATGCCGGCCACGAGGCCCGCAGCGAGGAACTTCGATTTCACGCTGATTGCTTCCGGGAAAGGTAGGGACGGAGCGGCCCGGGTCCCGCACACGGTGCACGGGGTTCACGGGTCCGCCATCGGAGGGCGCGAACTCGGTATCGATCACGCATCGGGAATGAAACTTGCGCAGAATGCCTGCTCGCTCGTCTGAAGAAAAGGCTCAAAGTGAGTCGAAAACAACCGGATCAGCGACAGGCGCATCAGCGTTTGAGGGCGGGATTGAACGCGGCGGAGGCCGTGCTACTCTTTTTTCACGACGGCCGCGATCGGCCGGAGGGCAGGCATGAAGCGTTATGCGGCGCTGGCTCAGACGATTGGCGACGCGATCCGGCGTGGCGACCTCGGGCCCGGCGCGCGTATCCCGACCGTGCGCGCAGCGTGCCGCGCTTACCGTGTAAGTCCATCCACCGTGTTTCGCGCGTACTACAAGCTCGAAAGCGAGGGCCTGATCACCGCGCGTGCGCGCTCCGGATATTTCGTTGCGAACCTGGATGACAAGCGCGTGCGCGCGGGTCACGACACCCCGCGCAAACCGACTGCGCCGCAGGCCGGCGACAACGATGTGCTGTTCCGCTTGCTCGACTCGCTCAAATTCGACGACATCGTGCCGCTGGGTTCCGCATTCGCGAGCTATTCGCTGTTTCCGATGAGCAGCCTGTGGCGGTATGCGGCGGCGGCGGCCCGCAACATGGACCGCGCGAAACTACTGGCCGGACTGCCGCCCGGCCATGAAGCGCTGCGCCGCCAGATCGCACTGCGCTACCTGAACGCGGGCGCGTCATTGCCGATGGAAGAGATCGTCATCACGACCGGCGCGGCCGAAGCGCTGACGCTGAGCCTGCAGGCGCTCACGCGCCCCGGCGACATCGTCGCGATCGAACGTCCGGCCTACCACGCGGTACTGCAGGCCGTGCGGCGGCTGCATCTGAAGGCCATCGAAATTCCGGTGGATCCGCGCACCGGCCTCGATCTCGATGCGCTCGCCGACGCGCTCGACACGCATCCGGTGCGCGCCTGCTGGTTCATGACCTCGTTCCACAACCCGACCGGCGCGACGCTGCCCGACGAGCGCAAGCGCGCGCTGATCGACCTGCTCGCGTCGCACCGCGTGCCGCTGATCGAGGACGACGTGTTCGGCGAACTGCACTTCGGCCCGACGCCCACGCGGCCCGCGAAGCTGTACGACGAAAGCGGGCTGGTGCTGCATTGCGGTTCGTTCTCGAAGTGCCTCGCCCCCGGTTTCCGGGTCGGCTGGGTCGCGGCCGGACGCTACGTGAAGCAGATCAGGCAGGTGAAGAACGCGAGCGCGCCGGCGGCCGACGTGCCCGCGCAGATGGCTGTATCCCGCTACCTGCTCAACGGCGCGTACGACCGCTTCCTTCGCAGGCTCCGCCGCAACCTGGCGGCGCACCAGGCACAGATGCTGGCGGCCGTCCGCGCGTACTTCCCGCCCGACACGGCGGTGCATGCCCCGCGCGGCGGGTATTTCCTGTGGATCGAATTGCCGCCGCACGTGGATGCGATGCGGTTGTTCGGCGACGCGATGAAAAACGGCGTCAGCCTCGCGCCCGGGCCGATTTTTTCCATGACGGGCGCCTTTCACCGCTACGTCCGGCTGAACTACGGCCGGCCGTGGACCCCTGCCGTCGAGGACGCGATGCAGACCCTCGGGACGCTCGCGCGGCGGCAACGACAGACGAGGTAGCAACGACCATGCAAGTCCTGCCCATCCGGAAAGTCCGCACGCGCGACACGTTGCGCGGCGCACTGAACCTGCGCGCCGAGCCGCGCGATGCCGTCAGCCAGCGCTGCCGGCAATGCGGCTTCATGGCATTCCGCGCCACCGAGCAATGCCCCGTCTGCGGACTGGGGGACTGGCCGTTCGCGCCGCTGCGCGAATCGAGGGAATCGAGCGAATCGAGCGACCCGAGCAACCGGAGCGACGAAGCGCAGGCCGCTCCTCCGCACGACGCGCTCCCCGTCCCGACATGGTCGTCGCGCATCGGCGCCGCGGTGCGCAGCGCGGCGATCCGGCGGCCGAGCGCGTCGAGCGCGCCGCTGCTGAGCATCCTGACCCTCGTGCTGCTGGTCGGCGGCTATGTGACGTTCGACCGGACGTGCAAGGCCGACCCGGTCTGCCGCGGCCAGGGCGCGCCGGCGCCAGCGGCAAACGACGCCAGTCTGCATGCGGCCGACGCGCAGACGTTGCCGGTCGTGCCCGCGCCCGTCTATGCATTTCATCCGGCCGACCACCCGGCGCTCGACACCGACCGGCTTGCCGCCGCCGACCGGCTGGACGCAACCGATCGAGCAGGCTATGCCGGCACGAGCCGACACATGACCGGACGCACGGCAACCACGGTCGCGCGGCACGCACCGGCGGTGCGCGCGCGCAGCGGTACGCGCGTCGTCAACTGGAAAGGCGGCGCTACGGCGACGCGACACGCGCACGCGATCCGCCGCGTGAGCCTGCATACGCGCCACGGTCGGCGCGCGACGGCAAGCGCGACCCAAGTGGCCATGGTCTATCGTGCGCACTGAGCGCCGGGCGCGCCGGAATTCGGCGCGATCGCGGCCGCGATGCTGTCGTACGGGATCGCCGCATACGACTCGACGCGCAAGCCGGCGAGCGTCCGGCCGTTCGTGTCGGCGTTCGGCAGCCGGTTGGCCGCGGCGATCGGTCTCGTGCCGCACGCCGTATCGCAGCAATCGCGGGCCGCAGCGATCAGGGTTCGCCTGCGCCGGCAGCGCCCGCCCACAGCAAAAACGGGCGGCACCGATTCCGGTGCCGCCCGTTTCATGTTCCGCCCGTTCGTGCGTCAGGCCGCCAGCAAGCCGTGCGGATCGATCACGAATTTACGCGGCGCGCCGCCGTCGAACTTCTTGTAGCCTTCCGGCGCCTGATCGAGCGAGATCACCTCGACGTTGACGATCTTCGCGATCGGCAGACGGTCGAACAGGATGGCCTGCATCAGGTTGCGGTTGTACTTCAGCACCGGCGTCTGGCCCGTGAAGAACGAATGCGACTTCGCCCAGCCGAGGCCGAAGCGGATGCTCAGGCTGCCGTGCTGCGCGGCCTTGTCCTTCGCGCCCGGATCGTCCGTCACGTACAGGCCCGGAATGCCGATCGCGCCGGCCGGACGCGTGATTTCCATCAGCGAGTTCAGCACCGTCGCGGGCGCTTCCTCCGAATGGCCCGACGAACCGTGGCCGTGCGCCTCGAAGCCGACGCAGTCGACCGCGCAGTCGATCTCCGGCACGCCGAGGATCTGCTCGATCTGCTCGCCGAGCGACGCGTCCTTCGACAGGTCGACCGTCTCGAAGCCCATCGCCCGCGCGTGCGCGAGGCGTTCCGCGTTCATGTCGCCGACGATCGTGACCGCCGCGCCGAGCAGGCGTGCCGATGCGGCCGCCGCCATCCCGACCGGGCCCGCGCCCGCGATGTAGACCGTCGAGCCCGGCTTCACGCCCGCGCTCACCGCGCCGTGATAACCGGTCGGCAGAATGTCGGACAGGCAGGTCAGGTCGCGGATCTTCGCCATTGCCTGGTCGCGGTCCGGGAATTTCAGCAGGTTGAAGTCGGCGTACGGCACGAGCACGTACTCGGCCTGGCCGCCGATCCAGCCGCCCATGTCGACGTAGCCGTATGCGCCGCCGGCTCGCGACGGATTCACGTTCAGGCACACGCCCGTATGCGTGTCCTTGCACATCGCGCAGCGGCCGCACGCGACGTTGAAGGGCACCGACACGAGATCGCCGATCTTCAGCGTCTCGACGTCGCGGCCCACCTCGACCACTTCGCCCGTGATCTCGTGACCGAGCACGAGGCCGATCGGCGCGGTCGTGCGGCCGCGCACCATGTGCTGGTCGGAACCGCAGATGTTCGTGCTGACCACTTTCAGGATCACGCCGTGGCCGATCGCGCGGCCGGTCGGATCGACCATCTTCGGATAATCGATCTTCTGAACTTCGACCTTGCCCGGCCCAAGATAGACGACACCTCGATTGCTGCTCATCGTATTGTCTCCATGTCTCGTTGGATGGCGCTGCTGTGCGCCGGCAGATGCGGTGCTACGCAACGTGCTGTTCGAGAGTAGTCCCGGAGGTGGGGGCGTCGATGTCTCAAACGCGACACGCGTTTGATCGGTGCCGACATCGGTGGCGGAAATGCGAAAGTCGGGCCGGAAAAGGGGTTCGGGGTGGGGGCTGCAGGAGATGCAGGCCGCGAGGCCGCCGGAGCCGCCGATCGGCGCGAACGACCCGCAATCCGTGCGTTGGTCGGGGGCCTTGATCGGGGCCTCGATCGGGGCCTTGATCGGGGCCTTGATCGGAGCCTTGATCGGGGGCCTTGATCGGAGCCTTGATCGGGGGCCTTGATCGGGGCCTTGATCCGGGGCCTTGATCCGGGGGCGCCGATCGGGTGCCCTATTCGGGCGCGTTGGTCTGACGCGCCGGTCGGATGCACCGGCCGCTCACCCCGGCCCGCCGCCTGTCACCCGCCCTGATTCTCGCGGACGATCGCGGCAGCAGCCGCTTCCGCGTCGCTTGCGACACCGTCGTGCACGCGCGTGCTGACGGCCGGCGTCGGCGGTTCGCTGTCGAGCGCATGGCCGTCGCGGTTACGCGTATCGACCGTCGCGCGCATCGACAGCCCGACCCGCAGCGGATGCGCGGCCAGATCGCTTGGATCGAGCGCGATCACGACCGGCACGCGCTGCACGACCTTGATCCAGTTGCCGGCCGCGTTCTGCGACGGCAGCATCGAGAACGCGCTGCCGGTGCCGGCCGAGAAGCCCTGCACGCGGCCGCGATAGACGACGCGCGACCCGTACAGGTCCGACACCACGTCGACCGGCTGGCCGACGCGCATGTGGCGGATCTGCCCTTCCTTGAAATTCGCCTCGATCCACAGCCGGTTCAGCTGCACGATCGACATCAGCGGCACGCCGGGCCCGACCTGCTGGCCCGCCTGCACCGAACGCTGGCCGACCGTGCCGTCGACCGGCGCGACGATCGTCGTGCGCTTCAGGTTCCGGTATGCGAGCTTGAACTGCGCGGCGGCCTGCACGACGGCCGGGCTCTCGTCGACCGGCAGCTTGCTGCCGAGCGCGCGTGCGGCGTCGAGCTGCGCCTGCGCGGCCGCGAGGTTCGCCTGGGCGCCGGCGACGGCCGCGCGGGCGCGCGCCAGCTCCTCCGGCGCGACGATCTCGACCGACGCGCCCGAACGCGCGGCAAGCGCGCGCTGCGCGAGCGACAGGTCTGCCTGGC
Organism: Burkholderia sp. BCC1998; assembly: GCF_905339875.1. Taxonomy (NCBI): domain Bacteria; kingdom Pseudomonadati; phylum Pseudomonadota; class Betaproteobacteria; order Burkholderiales; family Burkholderiaceae; genus Burkholderia; species Burkholderia sp. BCC1998. The sequence continues at coordinate 170,212 of NZ_CAJPHE010000011.1, read as the reverse complement.
GCGCGTTCACGGCTGCCACGTACATCGTGTTCGAGATCTTCGCGTTCGCGACCTGCCGCACGGCCTGCGCGAGTTGCGCCTTCGCCTGCGCGAACGCGACGGACGCTTCCGTATCGTCGAGCCGCACGAGCGTCTGCCCGGCGCGCACGGGCTGCGTATCGGCGACCAGCACGTCGGTCACGGCGCCCGGAATCTGTGCGGCGACCTGCACGATGCTGCCGGCGACGTACGCGTCGTCCGTATCCTCGTAATAGCGGTCGCGTAGCAGCCAGAACGCGATCCAGACGAGCGCGGCGAGCGCAACGACCGCGAAGAACAACATGAAACGCGTGCGACGCGTCGCGCGACGCGCGTCGAGTGCCGGGTCGTTCAGGGCGGCCGGCCGCGCCGCGGTGTGAAGGTTGTCGTGGTGCATCAGTCGCTTTGCGTAACGATCAGGCGGTCATGCTGGAACAGGGGGAGCGCGGACGCGCGCGTGTCGGCGGCGACGGTGGGGGGCGCGTGGCGCGAGCCGACGCCGACGCTCGTGCTCGTGCTCGTGCTCGTGCTCGTGCTCGTGCTCGTGTTCGTGCTCGTGTTCGTGCTCGTGTTCGTGTTCGTGTTCGTGTTCGTGTTCGTGTTCGTGTTCGTGTTCGTGCTGGTATTTGCGCTGGTGCTCGTGTTCGCGCTGGTACTCATACTCACGGCATCGGCAGCCAGACTACGCGGCGCGACCGACACCGCCGGCGGATCGATCCGCGCGGCACGCGGCGCGGCGCCGCTACCTGCCACGGCCGCGCGCCGCGCTTGCGCGCTGCTGTCCGCCGAGCTACCGCGGGCAGCGGCGTTCGCCGTCGCGCCGCGTTTCGTCCGCGCGCCTTGCGCGGTACGCGCCACGGGCATCGCCGCACCCGCAGTCGTTGCGCTCGCATCGAACCCGCCGCCGAGCGCACCGACCAGCCCGACGCGCAGCGTCCGCTGCCGCCCGAGCAGCGCGATCAGCTGCGCACGCTCGTCGATCAGCGTGAGGTCCGCGACATCGACATCCTTCTGCATCAACACGCCGCGCCGATGGCGATCGGCCGCGATCTGCACGATCTTCTGCGCGGCGGCGACGGCATCCTGCTGCTGCACGACGAGCGTCTGCGCGGTCTGCAGCGACGTGACGATTTGCGCGACCTGCCCGAGCGCGTCGTCGACGGTCTTGTTGTACAGCCCGATCGCGACGTCGGCCTGCGCGACGTCCGCGCCGAGCTTCGCCTTCAGCCGGCCGCGATCGAACACCGGCAGCGAGATCGCCGGGCCGACGGAGCCGGCGAGCGAATCGCGCGAGAACAGCGACGCGGGCGTCAGCGCGAACACGCCGCCGAGCGCGACGAGGTTCACGTCCGGATAGAACTGCGCGCGCGTCGAATCGGCATTCGCGAACGCGGCTTCGACGCGCAGCCGCGCGGCGACGATGTCGGGCCGGCGGCCGAGCAGATCGGCCGGCAGCCGCGCGGGCAGCGCGCCGCCGGGGAACGCGCCGACGCGCGGCCGCTGCAACGCGAGCCCGCGCTCCGGCCCGCGGCCGGACAGCACGCCCAGCTGCAATTGCGCGAGCTTGATCTGTTCGTCGTTCAGCGCGATCTGTGCGAGCAGGCGACTGCGCTTGATCGACGCGTCGCTCGCGTCGTACGCGTTGTCGAGGCCGCGCGCGGTGCGCTCGCGCAGCACGGCCGTCACGCGCTGGCTGATCTTCAGCTTCTGCTGCAGCAGGTCGCGCACCGCGTACGCCTCATCGAGCTGGCAATACACGGTGACGATCGCGATCGCGAGCGTGAGCCGCACCTGCTCGGCCTCGACACCGGCCGCGTCGCGCAGCGACATCAGGCTCTTCGTCGCCGCGCGGTTCTTGCCCCACAGGTCGAGCTGGTAGTTCAGCCCGACGAACACCGACGACGGCGACACGACCGGATCGCCGAAGATCTCGACCGGCACGCGATAACCGCCCGCCGTCACGTCGGCGATGTCGCCCGGCTTCGGCATCCGCGCGCGGCTGACCGTCGCGCCGGCCGTGCCGGTCAAGCCCGTCAGCGAATCGAACTGCTGAAGCTGCGACTGCGCGATCCGCAGCCGCGCCTGCGCGACCTGCAGATCCGGATTGTTCTGCGATGCCTCCACGACCAGTTCGTCGAGCTGCGGATCCTGCAGCTGCTTCACCCAGTCGGGCGCGGGCCATGCGCCATCCGCGCCGGGCCCCGCGGTGCGAGCGAGCGCGTCGCCGGCCGGTGCGCGCAGCGACAGCGACGGCAGGAACCCCGACGGCACGCAGCCGCCCAGCGCCAGCAGCGCGGCGGCCGCGACGATCGCCCAGCCGCCCTGCCCGCGCCGCGCCGGCCGAGCAGCTCGCGCCGCTTTCATGATGCGTTCCATCGCCGCCCTCACCCCTGCTGGACGCGCCGCGCGCGTGCGGCGAGACGCGGCCGCGTGCGCTCGAGCGGACCGAGCCGCCCGAACAGGCCGTCGGCGATGCCGAACGCGATGCCCGCGAGCTTGGCGCGCTTGTCGCGCTCGACGAGCGCGATCTGCACGACCTGCCACACGGTCAGCAGGTTCGGCACGATCGCCACCGGAAAGCGCAACCCGTACTGCATCCCGAGCTGCACCGCATTGCGCGCGCTGTAGTAGCGCCGTTGCCACGAGTGATTCATCGACGTCATTTCGAAAGGGCCGAACGCGTGCCGCTGCTTCGCGCCGATCCGGTGCGGCAGCACCAGCGACGGCACGACGTAGAGCGGCACGTTGCGCGCAAGCGCGCGGAAGCTGTACTCGGTATCGACGTGATCGATGAACAGCGTCTCGTCGAAGCGGCCGAGCACGTCGAACGCGGCGCGCGACACGACGCAGCCCGACGAGATCAGGAACGCGCAGCGCTGCGGCGGCGCGTCGGGCGCGAGACGCAGCCGGCGCAACGCGATCCCGTCGGTCGCGAGTTCGGGCAGGAAGCTGCGCGCGTTCTCGTCGAAGATGCGCGGGCCGGCCAGGAACGCGCGCCCCGCGAGCCCCGTGCAGGCGTCGCGCATCGTCGCGAAGTAACCGGCCGGCACCGATGAATCCTGGTCGAACAGCGCGACCGCGTCGACGTCGTCGCGAAACAGCGTCGCGAGCCCCGCGTTGTAGGCGCCCGCGATGCCGCCGCGATTGCCGTGATGCAGCAGCGCGATGCCGTCGCGCGCGCACACGTCGCGAGCGCGCGCATCGGGCTGCGGCGTGTTGTCGACGACCAGCAGCGCGTCGCACGCGTGCCGCCACGCGCCGAGCGCCGCGAGCTGCGCGTCGCTCGGGTGATACAGGATCACGAGTGCGCCAAGTGTCGTCATGCCGCTCTCCTCAATGTCCGAACGAAGCGGCCGCGCCGCGCTTCGGCCGCGTGAGCCACATCATCGCGGCGAGCACGAGGCAGGTCATGCTCGCCATCCAGAACATGTCGCCCGTCGCCATCATGTACGCCTGCTGCATCACGACCTGGTGCAGCGTGGACACCTCGCGCACGCCGTCCACGCCCATCGCGTTCAGCGTGTGCACGAAGCGCTGCGTGTTCGCCGACGCGTGCGTGACCGATTGCGACACGACGTCGTAGTGATAGGTCGCGCGGTTGTCCCACAGCGTCACACTCATCGCGGTGCCGAATGCGGCGGACAGCGTGCGCAGGAAGTTCGACAGGCTCGACGCGGCCGCGAGCCGGTCGTCCGGGATGCGCGACAGCGTCGCGGCCGTCAGCGGAATGAAGAAACACGGCAGCCCGATCCCCTGGATCAGCCCGGGCGCGGCGATCTGCGCGAACGTCATCTTCAGCGTGAAATGCGCGTCCCATGCGAGCACGGCCGCAAATATCAGGAATCCGAACGTCGCAAGCACACGCGCGTCGAAGCGATGCGCGTGCAGGCCGACGAGAATCGAGAACACCAGCGCGAGCACGCCGAGCGACGCGGTGGCGAGCCCCGCGTGGAACGCGTTGTAGCCCATCACCGCCTGCATCCACAGCGGGAACACGACGCCCACCACCGAGAAGCTCATCATCCCGAGCGAGATGATCAGCACGCAGAACGAGAACGTGCGGTCGCGAAACAGGCTGAGGTCGACGACCGGATGCGCGTCGCCTGCTTCCCAGATCAGCAGCGACACGATCGCGAGCCCCGCGACCACCGCGAGCGTGACGATCAGCGGCGAATCGAACCAGCCCTTGTCGTGGCCGAGATCGAGCATCGCCTGCAGCGATCCGACGCCGATCACGAGCAGCACGATGCCCGGCACGTCGATCGGGCCGGCCGCGCCGCGCTGCGCGTCGGGGCGCAGCATCGCGGTGCAGACGGCGAACGAGAACAGCCCGATCGGCAAATTGATCAGGAAGATCCACGGCCACGAGAAGCTGTCGACGATCCAGCCGCCGACCACCGGCCCGAAGATCGGCGCGAGCAGCACCGTCATCGCCCACAACGCGAGCGCGACCGTGCGCTTGTCCGGCGGGAACGTGCGCAGCAGGATCGTCTGCGACAGCGGCACCATCGGCCCCGAGCACAGCCCCTGCAGCGCGCGGCAGACCACCAGCACGTGCAGGTCGCGCGCGAGCCCGCACAGCAGCGACGTCAGCGTGAACAGCAGCACCGCGCCGACGAACAGCCGCAGCTCGCCGACACGCCGCGCGAGCCAGCCGGTCAGCGGCACCGCGATCGCGGCCGCGACCGAATACGAGCTGATCACCCACGTGCCCTGGCTATTCGACACGCCGAGACTGCCGGAAATCGCCGGCACCGCGACGTTCGTCACGGTCGAGTCGAGCACTTCGATGAAGGTGGCGAGCGACAGTGCGAACGTCAGCAGCGCGAGCCGCGCGCCGCGCACCGGCGCTGCCGCGGGTGCGGGTTCGCGTGCATCGACGGCGGCGGGCGTGTCGTGAAGCGGCGCTGCGGTGCTCATGCGCCCGCCGTCGCGAGGTAAGCCTGCACCCGCGCGCGTCCGTGGTTCGGTGCGAAGCGCTCGATGAAATCGGCGGCGCGCTCGCAGCCGTCCGGCGCCGCATCGATCAGCGCCCGCGTGCGTTCCGCATGCACCGCGAATTCCGGCTCATCCAGCACGCGTGCGAGCGCCGCACCGAGACGCGCGCCGTCGACGGGGCCGTCGATGCGCACGCCGGCGCCGCTCGCCGCGACGCGCTGCGCATTGTCGAACTGGTCGTGCGCGAACGGCGTCACGACCTGCGGGATCCCGGCTTCGAACGCGAGCGCCGCGGTGCCGATCCCGCCGTGATGCACGAGCGCGCGGCAACGCGGCAGCAGCGCGCGCATCGGCACGAAGCGGCGCACCAGCAGCCGGTCGCCGTCCGGTGCCGCATCGTGCGGGCTCAGCAGGATGCCGCGCGCGCCGGTGACATGCAGCGCGTCCGCGACCGCGCGCGCATACGCGGCGTGATCGACCCGTGTCGACCCGGCCGTGAACACGACGGGCGGCTCACCGGCCGCGAGGAACGCGTCGAGCGCGCGATCGTCGTCGGGTGTCGCGATGTCGTTGAACAGCGGAAAACCGCTTTGCAGATGACCGGCCGGCCAGTCGCGCTGCGCCGGTGCGAACCAGTCGGGAAACAGGCACAGCACGCCGTCGGTCGAATGCAGCCAGCGGCCGAGCACGCGCCGCGCGGGCGCGAGCCCGAGTTCGCGGCGCACCGCGTTGAGCGCCGGCCCGCACACGCGGTCGAGCACCTGCCGCTCGATCACCGTCATCAGCGCCGCCTTCACCGGCAGCGGCCAGCGCGCGGGAATCGTCAGGCGCGGATGCGTCGGCGGCACGTGCGCGGACAGCAGCGTCGACGGCGACACCTGCACCGACACGTACGGCGTGCCGTGCAGCTCCTGCATGAAGCGCGCGGAAAACGCCCACAGCGTGCCGACCAGCACGGTGTCGCGATCGGTCAGCGCGCGCAGCGCGTCGTAGTGCGGGCGCAGCACGGGCGCGATCACCTGCCACAGCGTGCGGAACGACGTGCGCGAATCCCACAGCGCCGGGTTCGCCATCGCGGCCTCGTACTCGGCCGCGGTGCCGACCGGCACGAACGTGAAGCCGCAGCGGCGCGCGGCCGCCTCGAACGGCGGATGCGTGCAGAACACGACGTCGTGGCCGCGCGTCGCGAGCGCGCGCGCGACGCCGAGCAGCGGATGCACGTCGCCCGCCGAGCCGATCGCGGTCACGATCACCTTCGCCATCGCGCGCCTCGCGGGAGTCAGTAGAAGCCGGGGATCAGCGCCGCGACCTCGCGGCGATACTGCGTGTACGCCGGCCCGAAATGGCCGGTCAGCCAGCTCTCCTCGACGCGCACCTTGTACGCGAGCGACGCGAACACGAGCGCGACGCCGAGCGCGCCGCGCCACTCGCCGCCGATCAGCGCGGCGCCGACCAGCGCGATCAGGCAGCCGGTGTAGATCGGATGACGCACGAGGCCGTACGGGCCGGTGCGAACGAGTTCGTGGTTTTCCTTCAGCGTGACGGACACGCTCCAGTTCGTGCCGAGATGCAGCCGCGCCCACACGGAGAACAGCAGCCCCGCGACGAGCACCGCGAGCCCGCATTGCGCCTGCAGGCCGAAGCGCTGCCAGTCGGGCACGAGCGCCTGCCACGACGGATCGGGCAGGATGATCAGCGCGCCGCCGACGATCAGCGGAATCGACTGCAGCGTGCGCGAGCGCGACGCCTCCTTGCGCACGGTCGTCTTCACGGCCTGCGACGTCGCAATCCAGTAGGCGAGCCAGATGGCCCACGGAACGACGATGGCGATGGTCTGAACGATATTCACGGCTGGCCTGCCTCGTGTGGATGAGAATTCGGATGAACCCGGCGTGCCCGGTGCTCGACGTGCTGCGTCACGACGACAGCGCCGGCATCGGCGCGGACACGCACGCATGCGCGGCGCCGAGCGCGATGCTCGCGGCAACGGGCGGCGCGTCGCAGAAGAAGTCGAGCAGCGCCGCCCGCGTGGCTTCGCGCTGCGCGCGGCCTTCGATGTCGAGGAAATGGCCGGCGTCGGGAATCGTCGCGAAGCGTGCGCGCGGCACGTGCGCGGCCAGCTGGCGAACGTCGGCCGGCGTCGTGTATTCGTCGCGCTCGCCGTTCAGGAACAGCAGCTCGCAGCCGATGTTCGAGAACTCGCTCAGGTAGCGCTCCGGCTGCAGCGACAGGATCTGGTCGACGTGGAACGCGACCTGGTCCTGCTCGTCGCGCGGCAGCCGCGTCAGATACCGGTAGTTGTACAGCTTCATGATGCGCGGCAGGTAGCGGCCGACCGTATCGTTCAGCAGCTGCGCGGCCTTCAGGTTCTCGCCGGCCGCGATGTGGTCGCGGGCGCGCGTCACGTAGTCGACCATCGCGTCGTTCAGGAACGGCGAGAACGAGCAGATCGCCGCGCGCCGCACGCTCGGGCAGCCGCGCGCGAGCGCGAACAGCGACGCGACGCCGCCCCACGATACCGACACGAGGAACGCGGGCGCGAAACGCTCGACCAGATGCTGGAGGATCGCGGCCTCGTCGTCCTTGGTCAGGATGAAGCAGCCGGGGTTGTGCTGGCGCGACTGCCCCGCGTACGGCAGGTCGAAGCAGATCGTATTCATCCGCTCGCCGAGATACTGGACGGTCTGCCCGAACGAGGCGGTCGTCGCGAGCGCGCCGTTGACGAGCATCGCCGTGTCGAACGACGGATCGAACACGTTCCGTTCGACGTAGACCTTCAGACCATTCGGTAGCGGGACCACGTATTTTTCGGTCGGCATCGTCGTTCTCCGGTGGATGCGGCGTCTCGGCGTCGCGGCATGCTGCAGGTGCGCAATGGCGGGCGCCGGCCCTGTCGCGGTCGTTGGCCGCCCCCATTGCCGACGCACCGCGGGAATAACCCGCGGCGCCGATTCATTCCTTGTGGTGCGGCGCCATACTAATACGGGCAATATTACTTACTCAAGTCATTCCAACGATCCCCTCTACTCCACCTGGAAATACGCCAGATTCGAATATTTTTGGCATTTTTTATGGTATGCGGAATCGATCTGAAGGTATCGGCAATCGTTTGCGAGCCAGCCTTCAATCAACCGAACGACACAATTATTTCCTGTAAATTCAGATAGATAAAAAGTTTAAATCGATCGATTGAAACGAATTTCCAGAAATTTCCGTTAGCGGCGCCGGGCAATCGAATTTCCGGATTTACGAGAATTTCACATAGCTCGACATTCTTTCGTTCAGTAATAAATCAAATACGGAAACATTCGCGGCCATTGCGCCGTCTTTACCGAAACCGTTTTAAACAAACTTCAAATTATTTAACCACCTTTCAATCGGTTTTTCCGCACCTGCACAATCGCGGCGGCATCGTCGGCTTGGTTCCTCCACCCTCCCATCTACCGTCGGACCCCGATTTTTTATTGATTGAACGGTCAATAAAAAACCGCTAAGCTCTCGGCTTCCAGGAACGGCCCGTCCGGGCGAAGGAGTCGCGATGCCGAAAGTCGGAATGCGGGAGATTCGTCGCGCGCAGTTGATCGACGCGACGCTGCGCTCGATCGACGAAGCCGGCCTGCCCGGCACGACGCTCGCCTCGGTCGCGCAGCGCGCGAACATCTCGACGGGTATCGTCAGCCACTACTTCGGCGACAAGGACGGCCTGCTCGAAGCCACGATGCGGCACGTGCTGCGCGATCTGTGGGCGGCCACCACGCGCCGCCGCGTCGCCGCCCGCAAGGACCCGCGCTCCCGGCTGCGCGCGATCGCCGCCGCGAACTTCGACGTCACGCAGGTCAGCACGCCCGTGATGAAGACCTGGCTCGCGTTCTGGTCGCAGAGCATGCACGACGCGATGCTCAAGCGCCTGCAGCACGTGAACACGCGGCGCCTCCATTCGAACCTGTGCGCGGAATTCGCCAAGGCGCTGCCGCGCGCGAAAGCACGGGAAGCCGCCAGCGGCCTCGCCGCGCTGATCGACGGCCTGTGGCTGCGCGGCGCGCTCGCCGGCGGCCCGATCGACACCCGGGCTGCACTGAAGCTCACCCACGATTACATCGACCTGCTGCTCGCGTCCGACTGACGCGTCGCGCACTCGCCCACAAGGAGATCCTCATGTCCGTATACGGTTTGCAGCGCCTCTACATCGGCGGCGGTTACGTCGACGCCACCAGCGGCAAGACTTTCGACACCTTCGATCCCGCCACCGGCGAACTGCTCGCGCAGGTGCAGCAGGCGAGCGCGGCCGACGTCGACCGCGCGGTCGCATCGGCGCAGGAAGGCCAGCGCGAATGGGCCGCGATGACCGCGATGCAGCGCTCGCGCATCCTCCGGCGCGCGGTCGACCTGCTGCGCGAACGCAACGACGAGCTCGCGGCGATCGAAACGCGCGACACCGGCAAGCCGATCGGCGAGACGCTCGCGGTCGACATCGTCACCGGCGCGGGCGTGATCGAGTACTACGCGGGCCTCGCGACCGCGATCGAAGGGCTGCAGGTGCCGCTGCGCGCCGAGTCGTTCGTCTATACGCGCCGCGAGCCGCTCGGCGTGTGCGCGGGCATCGGCGCATGGAACTACCCGATCCAGATCGCCTGCTGGAAGACCGCGCCCGCGCTCGCGGCCGGCAACGCGATGGTGTTCAAGCCGAGCGAAGTCACGCCGCTCACCGCGCTGAAGCTCGCGGAAATCTATACGGAAGCCGGCGTGCCGGCCGGCGTGTTCAACGTCGTGCAGGGCGACGGTTCGGTCGGCGCGCTGCTGACCGGCCATCCGGACATCGCGAAGGTGTCGTTTACCGGCGGCGTCGAGACCGGCAAGAAGGTGATGTCGCTGGCCGGCGCATCGTCGCTGAAGGAAGTGACGATGGAACTCGGCGGCAAGTCGCCGCTGATCGTGTTCGAGGATGCCGACCTCGACCGCGCGGCCGACATCGCGGTCACCGCCAACTTCTTCAGCTCGGGCCAGGTCTGCACCAACGGCACGCGCGTGTTCGTGCACGGCTCGGTGAAGGACGCGTTCACGCAGAAGGTGCTCGAACGCGTGAAGCGCATCCGCGTCGGCAAGCCGACCGATGCCGACACCAACTTCGGCCCGCTCGTGTCGGCCGCGCAGCTCGACAAGGTGCTCGGCTTCATCGAGAGCGGCAAGGCCGAAGGCGCGAAGCTGCTCGCGGGCGGCACGCGCCTGACCGACGGCCACTTCGGCAACGGCCAGTACGTCGCGCCGACCGTGTTCGGCGACTGCCGCGACGACATGAAGATCGTGCGCGAGGAGATTTTCGGGCCGGTGATGAGCATCCTCGAATTCGCATCGGAAGACGAAGTGATCGCCCGCGCGAACGACACGCACTACGGCCTCGCGGCCGGCGTCGTGACGGAGAACCTGTCGCGCGCGCACCGCACGATCCACCGCCTCGAAGCCGGCATCTGCTGGATCAACACGTGGGGCGAATCGCCGGCCGAGATGCCGGTTGGCGGATACAAGCAATCCGGTGTCGGACGCGAGAACGGCATCACGACGCTCGAACACTACACTCGAATCAAGTCGGTACAGGTCGAGCTCGGCCGTTACAACCCGGTGTTTTGAGAACGAGAGGAGATTCCCCGTCATGACGACACGCGAATACGACTACATCATCTGCGGCGCGGGCTCCGCGGGCAACGTGCTCGCGACGCGCCTGACGGAAGATCCGAATGTCACGGTGCTGCTGCTCGAAGCGGGCGGCCCCGACTACCGCTTCGACTTCCGTACGCAGATGCCGGCGGCGCTCGCCTATCCGCTGCAGGGCCGTCGCTACAACTGGGCCTACGAGACCGACCCCGAGCCGCACATGGACAACCGCCGGATGGAATGCGGCCGCGGCAAGGGGCTCGGCGGCTCGTCGCTGATCAACGGGATGTGCTACATCCGCGGCAACGCGCTCGACTACGACAACTGGTCGACGCACAAGGGGCTCGAGAACTGGACGTATCTCGACTGCCTGCCGTACTTCAAGAAGGCCGAGACGCGGGACGTCGGCCCGAACGATTACCACGGCGGCGACGGCCCCGTGTCGGTCACGACCAGCAAGCCGGGCGTGAATCCGCTGTTCGAGGCGATGGTCGATGCGGGCGTGCAGGCCGGTTATCCGCGCACCGACGACCTGAACGGTTATCAGCAGGAAGGGTTCGGCCCGATGGACCGCACCGTCACGCCGAAGGGCCGTCGCGCGAGCACCGCGCGCGGCTACCTCGACCAGGCGCGCGCGCGGCCGAACCTCGAGATCGTCACGCACGCGCTCGCCGACCGCATCCTGTTCGACGGCAAGCGCGCATCGGGCGTCACGTACCTGCGCGGCAGCGAGCGCGCGACCGCGCATGCGCGCCGCGAAGTGCTCGTGTGCAGCGGCGCGATCGCATCGCCGCAACTGCTGCAGCGCTCGGGCGTCGGCCCCGGCGCGTGGCTGAAGGAACTCGACATCCCCGTCGTGCTCGACCTGCCCGGCGTCGGCCAGAACCTGCAGGATCACCTGGAGATGTACATCCAGTACGAGTGCAAGGAGCCGGTGTCGCTGTATCCGGCGCTCAAGTGGTGGAACCAGCCGAAGATCGGCCTCGAATGGATGCTGAACGGCACCGGCCTCGGTGCGACCAACCACTTCGAGGCGGGCGGCTTCATCCGCACGCGCGACGACGACCTGTGGCCGAACATCCAGTATCACTTCCTGCCCGTCGCGATCAACTACAACGGCTCGAACGCGATCGAGATGCACGGTTTCCAGGCGCACGTCGGTTCGATGCGTTCGCCGAGCCGCGGCCGCGTGAAGCTGCGCTCGCGCGACCCGAACGATCATCCGAGCATCCTGTTCAACTACATGGCCGAAGCGCTCGACTGGCGCGAGTTCCGCGATGCGATCCGCGCGACGCGCGAGATCATGCGGCAGCCCGCGCTCGACCGCTATCGCGGCCGCGAGCTGAACCCGGGCGCCGATTGCAAGACCGACAAGGAACTCGACGCATTCGTGCGGGCCCGCGCTGAAACCGCGTTCCATCCGTCGTGCTCGTGCAAGATGGGTTACGACGACATGGCCGTGGTCGATGAGGAAGGCCGCGTGCACGGGCTCGACGGGCTGCGCGTGGTCGATGCGTCGATCATGCCGATCATCACGACCGGCAACCTGAACGCGCCGACGATCATGATTGCAGAGAAGATCGCCGACAAGATCCGCGGACGCAAGCCGCTCGCGCGTGTCGACGTGCCTTACTTCGTCGCGAACGGCGCGATGGCGCGCAATGTCGCGAAGGCGGTTCGGCAGCCGGAAACGGCATAACCGCGCAAGCGCCCTCCCCGGGCGCAGCAGCAACCTGCACGGCTCGCGGCGTTCTCGCCGCGAGCCGTTTTTCATTTCATCGGGCGCGCTCGCCGCCCGTATTGAACCGCGTGGTCGCAGCCGCCCTCGGCCGCACGCGTTTCGCGCGCACGATCGGATTCGATCGCGACGTCAGGCTCATCGCGCCGCGCAAGCGATCGAACGCGACATTCTCCGTCGGTCCGAAGCGGCCGACCGCCGGCCACGCGAGCGCTTCATCGAGCCACGTCTGCCACGCGTCGCCGTGAAAGCGCCGCGCGAATTCGCGCACGATGCCCGGCGCCGCGATCACGATGCCCGCCAGCAGGTAATACGCCCAGAAACTGCCCGCGCCGACGAGCCGGTCGAGACGGCATACGGACACCGCCGCGAACAGACCGTCCATCGACGCGAGATCGGTGCGCCGTTCGCGAATCGCGCGCGCAACGAGGTTGTGCCGACCGCCGTACGCAGCGAAGGACACCCCGTTGCCGGCGGCAAGCTCCGCGCAGAACATCACGAGCGCGGCCATCTCGTCGACGCGCGCGGCATCGTCGCGCGGCCCGCAGATGCGCAGCACGATTGCGTCGATGATCGCCCCGGGCCGGGCCGACGGCGCCACGCAGGCCGCCGCGACGGCCGCGCGTCGTTCTCTCAGGTTCTTCGCGGGCGGTGCTTCGCCGTTCGCGGATGGTTCCCGTACTTCGTGCTCGCCGCCATCGTCGCCGCCGGGTTCGACACCGCCGGCAATCCGCTCGAGCGCGGCCCAGCCGTCGTCGGGATCGTCGAAAGCCCATGCATCGACGAAGCCGTGCGCCGACTCGAATACCGCGCGCGATCCGCGGCAGCGTCGCTCGGCATCCGCGAGCTGTGCCGTGTCGGGAACGTGCAGGCACGCGCCGAGCGGATCGCTCGCGTCGCACGCGCAACCGCCGCCGTCCGTTGCAATCCACGGCGCGAGTTCGTGCAGGACGGCGATCGCTTCGCGCGACGGGTTCGCACCGGCTCGCCCGCGGGCCGCGCGCGCCGGCAGGACGGCCGGTGCATCGGCGTCGACCGTCGCCACGCAAACCGCTTCGTTCAGGTGTTCGATCAGGTACTGCAGCCACGCGGCCGTGCGCAGCCGGTCGAGCGTCGCACCGCGGGCATCGCCATACTTCGCTGGGTCGGTAAGCATCGGGGGTCCGCAATGGTTGTCTTGTGTCGGTCGAAGCAGGCGGCACGGTGCGCCGCACCGGCCCCCTGCACGGCCGCCCGCCTCGGATCGCAAGGCAGGCGGCCCGCCGGCCGTCGCGCCGCTACGCGCGACGACGCGGATGCATCGCGAAACCGGAACGCCCGCCCGCGCATTCCTGCACGGCCCTCATTCATCGCGGGCGTCCGGCCTCGATCAGGTGCCGCTTACTGCACGTGGAACTTCGGCGACGTGGCAACCGTGCCGCTGACCGTACAGTCCGGCGTCAGCACCGCGTTGTTGAACGTCAGCGACGAGTTCGGATCGCTCCACGTCGTCACGATCTTGCTCGGCCCGCAGGTACCGAGCAGCGTCACGGTCACCTTCGCGTTGTTGATCGTCAGTTGCGTCGTGCTGTCGGCCTGCCCCGTCCACGGTGCCGCGCTGGTCGCACTGCCGCTGATCAGGCCGCACGTCGCGCCGCCCGCGAACGTCGTCGACGTGATGTTGACGATGCCCGTCGAGCTGATCGTGCCGTTGAACGTCGCGTTGCAGCTCGCGTTGATCGCCCCCTTGGCCAGGACCGTGAGGCCCGTCGCGGAGAACGGCTCCCCGTTCGGGTTCATCGCGTGCCCGTCGACGCGCGAAACGGTCACGGCGAAAGCAGGCGCGGCCGAAACCACGGTGAATGCCACTGCAGCAACAAGCGATACGAGTTTGCGAATGCTCATTTGAACTGCCCCCTCTCTCTTCACAAATGGCGGCACGCCGCCAGGAACGCGACACGCCGGCCGGATTCGCCCGGCCGCGCGGTCGCAGGAAGCCGCCGGCGTGCGCGATGCACGCCGGACGGCTCAGAACCTGTAGGAAACACCGACGAACGTGATCAGCGGGTCCGCCTTCAGCCGAGTGCGCGTGGTCGCGAGCGTCGAGCCGTCGGCGGCCTTGATCACGAGCGACGAGTAGGTCTTCAGCGGCATGTAGGTCAGCGTCGCCGTGAGCCCCCAGTGCTTGTCGATCGCATAGCTCGCGCCGACGTTGTAGACCGGCGTGAACGACGACGACGCCTTGCCCTCCACCGACGTCGGCCCCGGCTTGCCGGCGCCGGCCGCGAGCACGCTGCCGAGGTTCTCGTTGATGTCCTTCGCGAAGTTGCCGTTCAGTTCGATGTTGCTGAACCAGCTGTAGGCCACGCCGATCCCGACGAACGGGCGGAACTTCGCGGTCGGTGCATTGAAGTAGTACTGCAGAATGATCGTCGGGCTCCATTGCCGCGCGTTCTTCACGGCCGGCTGGTTCGCCGGCTTGTCCATGTCGACGCTGCCGAGCGAACCGGCCGGACCCGGCGGCCTGATCACGCCGTGACCGGTCAGCGTGAACTCGGGCGGCACGCCGAGCACCGACGTCACCGCGATGTGGTCGGTGAAGAAATGCGTGAGCGTGAGGCCGACCGTATCGGCGTTGTTGACCGTCAGGCTCGTGCCCGGCGACGTGAACGAACCGGGCAGCCGCAGCGGCCCGTTGATCGGCATGCTCGCGAGATTCGTCGTCAGCCCGTTGGTCGAATCCTGCGGCATGATGTGCAGCCAGCCCAGCGTCGCGACGTTGTCGCCCGCCTGCTGGGCCGATGCGAGCGTCGACACGCCTGCGACGACACCCGCGACAATCAGCTTCTTCATCAAGTCTCCCCTCGTTTCGTCCGGGCACCGCGCCGTTGCGCGCGGCACCGCCGTATCTCCATCCATGCGCGGTTACTGCACGAACGCACCGACCGTGAAGTACGGATTGCGCGTATCGGCCATGTCGAGGAACCCGAACACGCCGCCGGTGAACACGAACTTGCCGGTCGCCGGCCCCGACGCCGCGTCCGCGTGCACGGTCGTCACGACGCCCGGCACCTTCTGCGTGTAGTCGAGGTTCAGCGCGCGCGTGAGCGCGGCCTGCGATGCGTTGAACGGATCGAGCAGCGTCGCCTGCGCACCGACGAGCGCGGTCGCGCGATAGTTGAACGCACTGTCGACGCCCGTGTACTCGCCGTTCTGCGAGCCCTGCGCGATCGCCGCCTGCGGGCTCAGGAGCGAGATGCCCGATTCGTCGTCGGCGCTCGGCGGGCCCTGCGTGAGGTCCGCGTTCGCGGCGCCCGTGCGGATGAAAACCGGCACGAGCTGGTTGCGCAGCTTGCCGACGATCAGGATCCCCTTGCCGGCCTTCGCCGGATCGAGCGCGGCGAGCGTCGGCGCAAGCTGCGGCTGGTAGTTCAGCGACTGGAACGCCGGTGCGTCCGCGCGCAGCGTGAATGGCTGGTTCACGGTCGCGCTCGACGCGAGCGGCTGACCGCCGTTCTTCTTGCCGAAGTTGTCGGTCTCGACATAGCTGCCGTCCGCATGGATCGTCACCTGCTGGTCGAGCGCCACCGGCTGGAAATTCTGCGACGGCACCTGGTGGTAGCCGAGCTGGTTGTACGTGCCGGCGATCTTCGACAGATCGGTTTCGAGCGACGAGAAGCTGATGAACGGGTAGTACGGGAATGTCGTCTTCGGAATCCTGCCGACACCGATCACGCCGTCGAACTGGATCGTCGCGCCGGGAATCGCGCCGCCGAGCACACCTTCGCCGAGGAACAGGCGCGCCGGACGGCTCGGATCGAGGCTCGCGTTCTGCATCCGGAACGTGCACTGGTTCAGCTTCACGGTCGGCAGGCCCGTTTCGTCGACCAGCGTGCCGTCGACGACGTTGGCCGGCGCGGTGTCGCGCGTCGGTTGCACGGTGCCGGTGGCGGTCGGCACCGGCGAGGCGAGGTAGGTCATCCGGTACGTCATCTTCGTCGTGTCGAGCTGCACCTTCACGAGTTCGCCCGAGCCGGAGCCGCCGACGAACACCGTGCCGTAGTCGATGGCCTGCGGGCACAGCCGGACCACCGGTGCGGGCGGCGGGTCTCCATCACCGCCGCAGGCAGCCAGCACGGGCGCGAGCGACGCCGCGGCCATCCAATGCTTCACATTCATAGGATTCCTCTTGAATTTCGATTCGCCGGCGGCGACGCGTGCGCCGCCGGTGTTCCGGGTTCAGTCCGCGGTTACTGGACGAACGCGCCGACCGTAAAGAACGGATTGACCTTGCTGTTGTTGACGACCATCGCGTAGACGTTCCCGGCCGTCACGAGCCAGCCCGTGTCGCCCTTGCCGAAGATCGCCACGTTGCCGTTCGCCCCCTTCGCGTCGAAGTCCTGCGAGGCCGTGACCTTGATCTTGCCGGGCGTCGCCTGCGTGTAGTCGAGCGCGAACTGCGATGTGACCGACGACGTCTGCGGATCGATGAACGCTGCGGTGGCGCCCTGGAACAGCGTCGACGTATAGTTCGCGGCCATCGTCGACACGGCGGTGCCGTCGTTGCAGCTGCCGGCCTGCGCCAGGAAGAAAGTGCCGTCGAAGGTGCCGGGCAGATCCGGATGCGGGACGTTGTTGTTGAAGCTCGGCCCCGACGTCGCGATCGCGAACGTCGCGGTGCTGGGTGCCACGACGCCGCACGCGGACGCGCTCGTTGCGCCGATGAACCCGCCTTTCAGCGAATTCGCGCCGACGGCCGTGGTCCGCGACAGCATCGAGATCCCCACCTCGGCATCGGCGACCGACGCCAGCAGGTTGCTCGCGTCGATATGCGTGTAGCCCACGCGAATCACGATCGGCACCAGCACGCCGTTCAGCTTGCCGACGATCATGATGCCCTTCGCCTGACTCGGCGCGACGATGACGATTGCCGAGCCCTGCCCCGCGAACGGATAGATGAGGTTTCCGCCCGCCTTCGCCACCGGGTGGCTCACGAACACGTTGTCGGACGAACCGTCCGTATTCTTGCGCAACGCCCACGGCGTCCCGGTGGTCTGGCACGAGTAGTCGCTGCCCGCCGTGATGGTGCACGAGCCGTCGGCATTGAACGTCTGGTTCCAGTTGACGACATCGGGTTGCCAGCCGACGGCGCCCGTGCTGCTCTGCGCGCTGCCGCCGACCGGCGACAGGTGGATGCCGAGTTCGTTGTAGTTGCCGGCGACCTTCGAGAAGTCGGTTTCGGTGTCGGTGAAGCCGATGAACGGATAGAAATCGAAGGTGCGCGACGGCACGGTGCCGAGCACGACGCCCGGGAACGGCTCGAGACCGGCGAACGCGATCGTCGCGCCCGGAATCCCGCCGCCGACCACCCCGTTGCCGACGAACAGCATCGGCGGGTCCGCGCGATTGATCGTCACCGCATATGCGCCGTCGCTCGTCGCGCCGCTGTCGAGCACGAACGCGCAGCGGTTCTGCTCGGCGGTCGGCAGATTGGCCGGATGGTGAAACGCGCCGCTGATCGTCAGGCCCGCACGCGTGTCGTTGACCTGCCCCGCCGACGTCGGCACCGACGACTCGATGAACTGCATCTGATACGTCAGCTTCGTCGTGTCGAACTTCACCTTCACGTATTCGCCGCTGCCGGCGCCGCCCGTGTAGGTCGTCGTGTAGTCGAGCGAATCCGGACACAGCTTCTTCACGACGGGCGGCGTCGTCTCGGCGCCGCTCGGCCCGCATGCGCTGCCCGAGCACTGCGGCACGTTGATCGGGCCCGGATCGTCGCCGCCGCCGCAACCGGCGACGAACGGCAGCGCCAGCACGGCGCACGACAGGATCGCCTTCCGCCATTCAGGAATGCAAAACATCAACCCCTCCTTTTGAGGTACGACAGGTCTCGTCCGGACGGACTGCGTGGCCCGCCGGTTGGTATCGCGCCGCCGCGACGGCGCGCGGCGCATGACGATGCGCGCAATGCGCGCCGCGTTGCCGGTCGGGCAAAGGTGATCAGGACCGCCGCGGCAGGCAAGCGCTCTCCGGCGGCGCCGTCATGCGGCACGGCACCGTCGGAGCAATCGAAACGGGAAGTGGAGCGTCGCTACAGCGGCAACGCGATGTGATAACGCAGGCACGCGACTCGCGTCGCGCCCGCATCCGGCGAACAGCAGCAAAACGGCCGTCCGGCCGGCCCCTCGGAAAGGCGTCTCATGGTGTGGTCTCCATACGTACGCTTGATTCGTTATCGTGATGCGTCGTTGGTCGAGACTATGATCGGACGATACGCACAAGTAAATGGATGCAGAGTTCCAAACGCGCCGAACCGCGCACGCCTAGTGCGAGCAGGGCGTTTGACAATTTTTCAAACGGCCTTCATTTTATTTGCTCAGACAAATACCGGGGCTGTACAACGCGCGTTCGAACGAGGGCGCCCGACCCGCGCGAGGCCCGGCGTGCGGGCCTCAGGCGGGCCGCCCGCACGAGGGCGCACGCTCACACGTCGATGATCGCAAGCGTGCCGTGGCTGCCCGGCAGCACCGCGTGACGCGTGCCGGCGACCGCGAGATACATCTGTCCGGCCTCGACCACGACCGTCTGCGCGTCGACCTCGAGCATCAGCCTGCCGTCGAGCACCAGCAGGCCCTCGTTGTAATCGTGCACTTCCGCTTCGTACGGCTGCGCGTCCATGCGCAGCACCTTGATCCGGGCCGGGCCGACTTCGCCGACGATCGTGGATTGCCATGCGATGGCCTGGGCCGCCGCGACGGACTTGAAATCGATCAAAGACATGCGCACCGCTCCTGGAACGTGAGAGGAACGCATTATCGCGAGCGCGGCGCACGCCGTCCCGGTACGGCGCGGCGTCGACCGGGCAGCACAGTCGTGCCGGCCGCCAAGCGCTCACGCGAGCGTCATCCGATTGCCCGAAAACCGCGCGCATTGTTCACTCGATTCCAATAAAGCATCGCTTTATTGAGCCGAACGCGCGCATTTCACGCAAATCGCGCACCGGCATCGCATGTCCTTGCCGTCGAAATGCATTTCCATCTTCCGATTGCTAATATGGCGGTCCTGCGATCCCGCACCACAACGCCGTTCGACATGACGCCCGTTCGCCATGCCGCCCCCGCCCCGCCGCTTCGCTGCGGCGGCTCCGGGCACGCGCGGCGCGCAGCGTCGGACCGACCGGCCGTGCCATCCGTGAGCATGCAACCGATCCTTTCCGTCTCCGACCTCTCCAAGACATACGCGTCCGGCTTCCAGGCGCTGAAGCACGTGACCCTCGACATCCGCCCCGGCGAGATCTTCGCGCTGCTGGGCCCGAACGGCGCCGGCAAGACCACGCTGATCGGCTCGATCTGCGGCATCGTCACGCCGACCGAAGGCCGCGTGACGGTCGGCGGTCACGACATCCGCGACCAGTACCGCGCCGCCCGCGAAATGATCGGCCTCGTGCCGCAGGAGCTGACCACCGACGCGTTCGAAACCGTCTGGGCGACGGTATCGTTCAGCCGCGGCCTGTTCGGCAAGGCGCCCGATCCCGCGTACATCGAGAAGACGCTGAAGGCGCTGTCGCTGTGGGACAAGCGCGACAACAAGCTGATGACGCTGTCGGGCGGCATGAAGCGCCGCGTGATGATCGCGAAGGCGCTGTCGCACGAGCCGCGCATCCTGTTCCTCGACGAGCCGACGGCCGGCGTCGACGTCGAGCTGCGCCGCGACATGTGGAAGCTGGTCGACTCGCTGCGCGAAAGCGGCGTGACGATCCTGCTGACCACGCACTACATCGAGGAAGCCGAGGAAATGGCCGACCGGATCGGCATCATCCTCGGCGGCGAGCTCGTGCTCGTCGAAGAGAAGCGCGAGCTGATGCGCAAGCTCGGCAAGAAGCAGCTGACCGTGCAGCTCGAGCATCCGCTCGCGACCGTGCCGGCCGATCTCGCCACGTTCGGGCTCGAACGCGCGGACGACGGCAACGCGCTCGTCTACACCTACGACTCGCAGCGCGACGACGCGAGCATCGCGACGCTGATCAACGCGCTCGGCTCGGCCGGCATCGGCTTTCGCGACCTGCATACGACGCAGAGCTCGCTCGAGGACATTTTCGTCAGCCTGATCGACAACCGCCGCAACGGCGCACAAGGGGCGTAACGCACATGGCGAACATGAATTTACATGGCATCCGCGCGATCTACCGCGCCGAAATGGCCCGCACGCGCCGCACGCTGATGCAGAGCATCATCGCGCCGGTGATCTCGACGTCGCTGTACTTCGTCGTGTTCGGCTCGGCGATCGGCTCGCGCATCAGCGACGTGAACGGCATCGGCTACGGGTCGTTCATCGTGCCGGGCCTCGTGATGCTGTCGCTGCTGTCGCAGAGCATCTCGAACGCGTCGTTCGGCATCTACTTCCCGCGCTTCACGGGCACGATCTACGAGATCCTGTCCGCGCCCGTGTCGTACTGGGAGATCGTGATCGCCTATGTGGGTGCGGCCGCATCGAAGTCGCTGCTGCTCGGGCTGATCATCCTCGCGACGGCCGGCCTGTTCGTGCCGCTGCACATCCTGCATCCGTTCTGGATGGTGCTGTTCCTCGTGCTGACGTCGATCACCTTCAGCCTGTTCGGCTTCGTGATCGGCATCTGGGCCGACAGCTTCGAGAAGCTGCAGCTCGTGCCGCTCCTGATCATCACGCCGCTCACGTTCCTCGGCGGCAGCTTCTATTCGGTGGACATGCTGCCGCCCGCGTGGCGCATCGTCACGCTGTTCAACCCGATCGTCTATCTGATCAGCGGCTTCCGCTGGTCGTTCTACGGGCTGGCCGACGTGCACGTGGGAATCAGCCTCGCGGCGACCTCGCTGTTCCTCGCGATCCTGCTTGCAGTCGTCGCGTGGATGTTCCGCACCGGCTACAAGCTGAAGAACTGACGCGGCTCGGCCGCGGGGGCGCCGCGGTTCGCGGATTCGGGGCCGCGCTGCTAGACTGGATCGGAAGATCGACTGCTGCCGTCTGCCGCACCGCAACCCGCGACGCGCGGACGGCCCGGCTCCCTTCCCTGCGCGAGGATCCCCGATGAGCGCCTCCCGAATCGACGTCGTCCGCGACGGCCTGTTTCGCGCCACGTCCTACGTCGAAACGCTGAACCTGAGCTTCAGCCAGTTCTTCGTACGATCGCCGCACGGCGACGTGCTGTGCGTCGAAACGGGCACCCGTTCCAATTTCACGCAACTGAGCGCGGCACTCAACACCATCGGCATCGCGCCGTCGATGGTCAGCAGCGTGATCGTCCCGCACTTCGAGGCCGACGAAATGGGCGCGCTGCCCGACTTCCTCGCGGCCAACCCGGCGCTCGTCGCGTACGGGCATCCGATGTGTACCTGGGGGCTTGCCGACGTGTTCGGCGTGCATGCGGTTCCGCTGACGGACGGTGAACCGAGGACGCTGTCGGGCATCGACGTCGTGCCGGTCTTCACGAAACACGTGCATCAGTGGGATTCGCTCGTCGTGTATCTGCCGGCGTACAAGGCGCTGCTGTCGTCGGACATCCTGATGCGCTTCGGCAGGGAGGAAACCGACGACCCGCTGCCCGCGATCCTCGACGCGATCACGCGCTCGGACTACCTGCCGTCGCTCGCGCACCTGGCGAGCGCGCTGCGCCGCATCCAGGCGCTCGATCTCGACATCGTCCTGCCGATGCACGGCCCGGCGATCACGCACGACATTGCGCGCGTGATCGCCGGTGTGATCGCGCATTGCGACGCGGCCGCGGCATAGCGCACGCGCTGTCGCGTGCGGCAGCCGGCAGTTCGTCGCCCGTCGCCGGTCAGGCGCCGGTCACGACGAATTCGGCGGACGCCTTGCTCTGGACCGCGGCCATCACCGCGAGTTCGCGCTTGCTGCGCGGTTCGCCGGCCACGACGCCCGTCGCATGCTTGGCCTTCGCGCCGAGCGGAAAGAACACGAACGACGCGCCGGCCGGCGCATCCGGCTCGGCCCGCAGGCGTTTGTTCAGAATCTTCAGGTACTTTTTCTTCGAGACTTCCTTCGTTGCCATGGCGCCCTCCGCATGAACGTAATGCAGACCAGCATACCAGTTTTGACCGGCGGCTCCAGCGCGCCGCGGCGCGATCGACCCGTACCGGAATCAACCGGCTTGCGCGACTCGCCGCGTCATCGGGCATCGAGATTTTTTTCGCGCGATGTCGATTCGCGCGATCGTCGCGCGTCGTAGTGTCGTAACCGATCGATTTGCCGTCCGCATGGCCGGCCGGTCGCGGATCTTCCCTTTCCCGTTCAAGGAGTCACAACGATGCGCGTCATGGTAATCGTCAAGGCAACGGCCATTTCCGAATCGGGCGCAATGCCCGATACCGAACTGCTGGCCGCGATGGGCCAGTACAACGAGGAACTCGTGAAGGCCGGCGTGATGCTGGCCGGCGAAGGGCTGCACCCGAGTTCGCGCGGCAAGCGCGTGCACTTCTCGGGCAAGGGCCGGACCGTCATCGACGGCCCGTTCGCCGAAACCAAGGAACTGATCGCCGGCTACTGGCTGTGGCAGGTCGACTCGATGGAAGAAGCCGTCGAATGGGTCAAGCGCTGTCCGAACCCGATGCCGATCGAATCGGACATCGAGATCCGCCAGGTGTTCTCGCCCGAGGATTTCGGCGCGGAATTCACGCCCGAGCTGCAGGAGCAGGAAGCGCGGCTGCGCGCGCAACTCGGCGACGGCACGAAGGCGCCGCCGGCGGGGAACTGACGGAGCGCACTGACCTGCCCGCCGGGCGGGCCGCCTCGCAGCCGTGCGCGGCGACCCGCCCGGAAAGTCTCGGGTCGATCGCGCCCCGGCACCGCGCCACCCGCCGTTCCAGCCTGCCCTTCGGCGCTTTTTTTTCACCTCCGTTGTCGATTTCCCTGCTTGCCGGCCGTCCTGATGTCGTAAGCCCGTTCGCCTTCCGGCGGACGATCATCCAACCACCCCCCCCAAGGAGATACGACCATGCGCGTCCTGGTAATCGTCAAGGCCACCGCCGATTCCGAATCCGGCCGGATGCCCGACCCTGAAATGTTCGCTGCGATGGGCCGCTTCAACGAGGAGCTGGCGAAGGCCGGCATCCTGCTGATCGCCGACGGCTTGCAGCCGAGCATGCGCGGCAAGCGCGTCCACTTTGCCGGCAAGAACCGCACCGTCATCGACGGCCCGTTCGCCGAAACGAAGGAGCTCGTCGCCGGCTTCTGGCTGTGGCAGGTGAAATCGATGGAAGAAGCGGTCGAATGGGTGAAGCGCTGCCCGAATCCGATGCGCGGCGACTCCGACATCGAAATCCGCCCGCTGTTCGAAGCCGAGGACTTCAGCCCGGCATTCACGGCCGAACTGCAGGCGCTGAAAGCGACATTGAGCGCGCAAGCCGAGGCCGGGAAGCGCACGTAAGCCGTGTGGCGTCTGGCGACTCCACATGACCGCCGGGCGCCTTCGCTACCCGCCGACGCGGCACGGCTCACGCGCGGTTGCGCGGCACCGCGAGCCGCTCGACCGCCCCAGCGGTCACGTCCCTGAACATCCCGGCATTGCCGTACGCCCGCGCGGCAAGCATCGCGCCATAGACCAGCGACACGAACGTCGCGGCCTCGGTCTGCACCGACACGCCCGGCTGCACGACGCCGTCTTTCACCCCGGTGTCGAGCACGCGCACCAGCCACGCCGCAAGGTCGTCGAAATGCGCCTTCACCGCCCGCGCGACTTCGTCGGGCAGCGCCGGCAACTCCGCGCCGAGCATGCCGGCGACGCAGAACGGCGCGCTGTCGTCCGCGATGCAGCGTTCCCAGTAGCCGATGTATGCGCGCATCTGCACCAGCGCGTCGGCACCGCTCGCGTCGAGCAACGCCATGTCGGCATCGAATTTCGCCTGCGACTGCTGCAGCACGGCGACCGCCAGATCCGCCTTCGTCGGAAAGTGGTGGTGAATGCTCGCCTTCCTGATGTCGATCGCGTCGGCGATGTCGGCATAACTGAACCCGCTGTAGCCGCGCCGCATGATCAGTTGCCGCCCGGCTTCGAGTATGCGGCCCGCCGTACTGTCCCCCGATACCGTCATTTTGCCTACCATCTAGTCGGATGAAAAACATGGATAGTTTACCTCCCTGAGATACTCTTTTCCAGCCGTGATTTCTTCTTGCACACCACCCTACCTACTAGTAGGATGACTTCATCGACGGAACAAGACGCCTGTCGATATCCGACGGTTCCTACCCTGTCTTCCTTCTGGAGAATGAAAATGAAGCGCTTTTCCCAAGTCCGCCAGATCGCCGCGGCACTCGCCCTGACCGCCGCCGCACTCGGCTCGCATGCGGCCGTCGCCGCCCCCGTCAAGAACGTCGTGCTGGTTCATGGCTGCTTCGCCGACGGCTCTGGCTGGCAAGCCGTCTCGAACATCCTGACACGTGACGGCTACAAGGTTTCCGTCGTGCAGCAGCCGGAAACGTCGTTCGACGACGACGTGAAGGCAACCCGGCGCGTCGTCGACGCGCAGGACGGCCCGAGCATCCTCGTCGGCCATAGCTACGGCGGCGCGGTGATCACCGAAGCCGGCAACGACGACAAGGTCGCGGGCCTCGTCTACGTCGCAGCATTCCAGCCCGACACCGGCGAAAGCCCGCTCGAACTGACCAGGAAGACGCCGCCCGCGACAAAGGCGATCAAGGCTACCGAAGACGGCCATCTGTATTTCGACGAAGCGTCGTTCCATGCCGACTTCGCGGCCGACGTGCCGGCCGCCGAAGCGAAATTCATGGCGATCTCGCAAGTCACGCCGGCCGCGCAGTCGTTCGGCGTGCCGATCACGCACGCCGCATGGCGGACGAAGCCGAGCTGGGCGGTGGTCGCCACCGCCGACCGCGCGATCAACCCCGAGCTCGAACGCTTCATGACGCAACGCGCCGGCAGCAAGACGATCGAACTCAAGTCGAGCCACGTCGCCTACATCTCGCATCCCGCTGAAGTCGCGAAGCTGATCGAACAGGCAGCCCGGGGCACCGGCAAGGAGTAATGCAGCGCGTTGCCCGAAGCGCTCCGGTTGACGCCGTCGGTCCAGTAACGTATCGTTTTGACACGTTACTGGACCGACAAACGCTTTCCATCATGCATTCCCGTTTCGACCGTTTTCGCGCGACGCCGCTCGGCACGCAACTCGAAGCGCTGATCGCGCGGCCTGAGCGCTATGTCGAATTCGCGGCGCTGTCGCGTGTCGGCGTCGCCGCGATCGGCGCGATCCAGCACGAAATCGCGCACAAATTCCCCGAAATCGAAGCCGATACGACGGCCCGGCAGTTCTGCGGCGCGATGGTCGCCGACGTGATGCGCCGCCACGGGCATGACGTCGTGCAGGCGCGCGGCCGGATCGGCGGCGCGCTGTTCAGCTACGGCGCGGTATTCAGCGCATTTCCACGGGGGCTGCCGTTCGCCGACGTCGTCGCCGAACTGGCCGCGATGCCCGCGCGGATCGCCGCGTATGCCGCGCACTTTCCCGCCGTGCTCGTCACACGCCGCCCGGCCGGCACGGGCTTCTCGCTCGTCGAGCACGCATGCCACCTGCGCGACCTCGACGCGGTGTTCGCCGAACGCATCGACGCCGTGCGCGCGCACGAGTTGCCGGTGATCGCATCCGTCGACGGGACGGCACTCGCCGCGCAGCGCGACTACCTAGCGCAGCCGCTCGACGACGCGCTTGCCACGTTCCACGCCGGGCGCGCCGCGCTGTGCGCGACGGCCGCCGCGCTGCAGCCACCGGAACTCGCGCGCTGCGGGTTGCGCGACGGCATCCGCCGGATGTCGCTCGACGAACTCGTACGCGAGCTGCTCGACCACGATCGCACCCACGTGCTCGAACTCGACGAACTGCTCGCCGAACTCGAATTGCCGCCCCTTCCGTCGTCGGCCGCCCAATGAGCCTGCCCACCCCGCCCGTCGTCTTCGTCCACGGTTTCATCGGCACGTTCGACGTGCCCGCATGGCCCGGCCCGCATCTCGCCCCCGACCTGCTCGGCTACGGCGTCCATCGCGACACGCCGGTCGACGCGATCACGCTCGCCGCGCAGGTCGAGCATCTGCGGCAGGCTGTCGACCCGCACTACGGCGCGCAGCCGATCGATCTCGTCGGTCACTCGGTCGGCGGCGCGATCGCGATGCTGTTCGCCCATGCCCATCCGGCGCGCGTGCGCCGGATCGTCAACGTCGAAGGCAACTTCACGCTCGACGACGCATTCTGGTCGGCGTCGGTCGGCCGCATGTCGCCCGCGCAAGCCGACGCGATGCTCGACGGCCTGCGCAACGATCCATCCGGCTGGCTGCGCGGCGCGATCGACGAACCGTCGCCGCGCCAGCTCGACGACGCGCGCCGCTGGCTCGCGCATCAGCCGGGGTCGACGCTGCGCGCGATGGGACGCTCGGTCGTCGCGACGACGGGCGAACCCGGCTATCTGCAGCTGCTGGCCGAAGTTTTCGAGCGCCATCCGGTGTGGCTCGTCGCCGGCGATCGCTCGCGCGCGGGCTGGCATGTGCCGGACTGGGCGCTCGCGCGCTGCGCCGGCTTCGAGACGATCGCCGGCTGCGGGCACCTGATACCGGCCGAGCGGCCCGCCGCGTTCCGGGAGGCGCTGGCGCGCTGCCTCGGCTGACGCGCGAGGCCGCCGGACTGCGCGCCGGCCACCTGACAACTCGTAGGATTCGCCGAAATTTGGCTGAAAGGCACGGTTGCTAGAGTCGCCAAACAGGGTTTTCCCGATGCCCGACTGCCGAACGGAAACGACACATGCGAGGCTCCATGAACCTGATACGCACGTTCTGGCTACTGCTGCTGCTCGCCGTCGCGGGTCCGGCCCTCGCCTTTCAGACGCGGGTCGTCGCGATCCCGAGCGCGGCGATGAACGAGACACTGAAGGCGACCGTCGTGCTGCCGGACGACTATGCGCGCCTGCGCCATGGGCCTGAACGCGCCGTCGAGCGCTTTCCGGTCGTCTACCTGCTGCACGGCTCCGGCGGCGACCACACCGACTGGACCGCGAACACGCGGATCGCCGCGCTGGCCGATCGCCATCACGTGATCCTGGTGATGCCCGACGGCGGACACGAAAGCTGGTACATCGACAGCCCGTTCGACTCGGGCAGCCGCTACGAAACCTTCGTCGGCGACGAAGTCGTGTCGTATGTCGACATGCACTTCAGAACCATCGCGACCAAGGGCGCACGTGCGATCACCGGGCTCAGCATGGGCGGCTTCGGCGCGCTGCGCATCGCGCTCGACCGGCCCGACACGTTCGGCGCGGTCGGCAGCATCAGCGGCGCGGTCGATCCGCGCTGCTGCGAGGACGAGCCCGGCATCGACCACGTGTTCGGCGATCCCGTCCGCCATCCGTCGTTCTGGAACCGCAACGCGATCGTCGAAAGCGCGCGCGCGTTCGTCCGTGCGCATCTCGACCTGACGATCGACTGCGGTCGCGACGACTCGTTCGTCAGCTCGAACCGCACGCTGCATCAACGACTCGTCGCACTCGGCGTGCCGCACGACTATGCGGAGCGTCCGGGCGGTCACACGTGGGACTACTGGGCGCACGCGATCCGCTACCAGATGCAGTTCTTCGCGACGTCGTTCCAGCACGGCGGCTACGCGTAGGATCCGCCCACCCGCGTCGCGCGCCATCTGGCCGGCGTGACACGGGCAGCCTGACGCGCATCGCGCTGCCGCGCCCGTGGGTCGTCGCAGCGCGCGACGGACCCGATGGTAGGATGCGCAGGCATCGACCACCCGACTTCCTCCATGCCGCGCGACAACTTTGCGGACCTGCTCGCCTTCATCGCCGTCGCGCGCGAGCGCAGCTTCACGCGCGCGGCCGCCCGGCTCGGCGTGTCGCAATCCGCACTCAGCCATACGATCCGCTCGCTCGAGACGCGTCTCGGTGTGCGGCTGCTCACGCGCACGACGCGCAGCGTGGCGCCGACCGAAGCCGGCGAACGCCTGCTGCTCAACCTCGCGCCGCGCTTCGACGAAATCGAGGCCGAACTGTCGGCGCTCGCGGAACTGCGCGACAAACCGGCCGGCACCGTGCGCATCAACGCGACCGACTACGTGATCCGCACGCTGCTGTGGCCGAAGCTGTCGCCGATCCTGCTCGACTACCGCGACCTCAAGGTCGAGTTCGTAACCGACTACGGGCTGTCCGACATCGTCGCGGAACGCTTCGACATCGGCGTGCGGCTGGGAGACCAGGTCGCGAAGGACATGATCGCGGTGCGCATCTCGCCCGACCTGAAAATGGCGATCGTCGGCGCGCCCGCGTATTTCGCGCAACGCGAGCACCCCGCGACGCCGCAGGATCTCGTCGCGCACGACTGCATCAACCTGCGGCTGCCGACGCACGGCGCGCTGTACGCGTGGGAACTCGCGCGCGGCGACGACACGCTGCAGGTGCGCGTCGACGGCCAGGTCACGTTCAACGGCACCTATGAAATGCTCGACGCGGCGCTCGCGGGCTACGGCCTTGCGTACGTGCCGGCCGAACTCGCCGCGCCGCACGTCGGTGCCGGCAGGCTCGTCAGCGTGCTCGACGACTGGTGTCCCACCTTTCCCGGCCACCACCTGTACTACGCGAGCCGGCGGCAATCGTCGCGGGCTGTCGCGCTGATCGTCGACGCGCTGCGCCATCCCGGCCATTCATGAACCGGTTCGATAAGTGCATGCGCATTCCTGGGGATTATCGATAGGCGCGTCGGTGGCTACCATCGTCGATGTCTTCCACGTCCTCCGGAGCCCCCGATGTCCGAACCGACTTCCGCCGCGCGCCAGGCCTTCGGCGCAATCGCGCCGGCTCTCGCCGACTACACCGACAACGTGTTGTTCGGCGACGTGTGGCAGCGCCCCGGCCTGTCGCCGCGCGATCGCAGCCTGATCACGGTCGCGAGCCTCGTCGCGCTGTATCGCGTGAACGAACTGCCGTTCCATCTGAAGAAGGCGCTCGACAACGGCATCACGCGCGACGAGCTGATCGAGGCGATCACGCATCTCGCGTTCTATTCGGGCTGGCCGACCGCCAGTTCGGCGCTACCGATCGCGAAGCGCGTGTTCGACGAAGCAGGCGTGTGAGCGCCGCATCCGGACCGCACGCTCATTCAACCGACTTCAATCGACGCGGGCGCTCGCCCGCATGGAGCTTCACCATGGATTACCGCTATCTCGGGCGCAGCGCGCTGAAAGTGTCGCCGCTGTGTCTCGGCGCGATGATGTTCGGCGGCGAGACCGACGAAGCGACGTCGACGCGCATCATCGACAAGGCGTTCGACCAGGGCATCAACTTCATCGACACGGCCGACGTCTATCACGCCGGACGCTCGGAACAAATCGTCGGCCGTGCGATCGCGCGGCATCGCGACAGCTGGGTCGTCGCGACGAAGTTCGGCTTTCCGGCCGGTCCGGACGCGGGGCCGAACCGTCAGGGCCAGTCGCGCAAATGGATCTACGAATCGGTCGACGCGAGCTTGAAGCGGCTCGGCACCGATTACATCGATATCCTCTATTTCCACCGCGCGCTGACCGATGCGCCGCTCGAAGAAGGGATGCGCGCGGTGGCAGACCTGATCCGGCAAGGCAAGGTGCGCTACGTCGGGCTGTCGAACTTCAAGGGCTGGCGCATCGCCGAGATCGTGCGCCTCGCCGACCAGCTCGGCATCGATCGCCCGGTGGCGAGCGAACCGCTGTACAACCTCGTCGATCGCACGGCCGAGGTCGAACAGTTGCCGGCGGCCGCGCATTACGGCATCGGCGTCGTGCCGTACAGCCCGCTCGCGCGCGGCGTGCTGACCGGCAAATACGCGCCCGGCGCGCAGCCGCCCGCCGATTCGCGCGCGGGCCGTGGCGACCGGCGCATCCAGCAGACGGAATGGCGGCCCGAGTCGCTGCACATCGCGCGGCAGGTGGCCGAACACGCGGCCGCGCGCGGCACGACGTCGGTCGCGTTCGCACTCGCGTGGGTGATGAAGAACCGGATCGTCAGCTCGACGATCGCCGGGCCGCGCACCGAAGCGCACTGGGACAGCTACATCGATGCGTTGACGCTCGAACTCGGCCCCGACGACGAACGCTTCGTCGATTCGCTGGTGCCGCCCGGACATGCGTCGACACACGGATACACGGATCCCGGCTATCCGGTCGAAGGGCGGAAGGTTTGATGTTCGTCTGCTGAAACCGGGTGCGCGCCGCCCGACCGCATGATGCGACGCGTGCAATGGCAGGTTGGCGGAGGATGAGCGACTGACATGCCGGACGTTGTCGTCCGGCCAGCTGGTACGTCGGCACGCCGCCGAACGTCGCATGACGCGGCGAAACGATCAGAACGAAAGACGGAAGACGACCGCGGCCGAAGCGAAAGCAGAAGCCGCGAATTCAGTTCAGTTGTTCAGTTGCCGTGCGCGGCGTCGGCGCCCACCACGCGATCGAAGAATTCCTGCGCACGCGCCAGTTCGGCGAGCGCGCGATCGAGGCGCGACATCGCAAGTGCATAGTCGGCCGACGAGATGTCGTCGTCGCTTTCGCCGCGCACGGCGCGAAACGCCTGGTCGACGTTGCGCGTCGCCTCGACGAAGCGTTGCGCGGCCCGGGCTTCCCGCGAACAGGTGTGGGTCGACATCGACACTTCTCCCTCAGGGTTGCTGTGTGAAGCAAGCCGACGCCCAGTGTGCGTGGTGCGCATGTCGGCGGCGTGAACGACGGCAAGCAGCCTGTCGATGCACGGCCACCGCGCGGCACGCTTCGTGGCGATTGTCGCTCCGCACCCGCCGCTCCGCTACGGCGAGATTGCAACAAATTCTTGCGCGCGCCGAGATGGCGGCCATACGCGTGCGC
Organism: Burkholderia sp. BCC1998; assembly: GCF_905339875.1. Lineage (NCBI taxonomy): Bacteria > Pseudomonadati > Pseudomonadota > Betaproteobacteria > Burkholderiales > Burkholderiaceae > Burkholderia > Burkholderia sp. BCC1998. The sequence goes on along the minus strand of NZ_CAJPHE010000011.1, from coordinate 139,009 downwards.
GTCGCTGCACGCGCATTCAGCTGCCCTGCCTTGCGTCACGCGCCGCGCACCGGCGGCGCGAACGTCATGCGCGCCCGATGCGCGGATGCGCGAGACCGCCGAACGCGGCCGCTTCGCCGGGCGACAGATCGAACAGATCGCCGGTGAGCTCGCCCGGATGCTCGGCCGCGGGCCGGCTGCGCAGCCGCGCGACATTCGTGGGCGCGACGTAGGCAGCCGCCGTTTCGATCGGCGGCACGTCGAACAGGTCGCGCGTGACGCCGCGCACGGCATCCGTCGGCGACTTTCCGCGCAAGCGCGCGACCAGTTCGACGAAGCGGTCGAAATCGCCGGCGCGCGTCGCCTTGTTCACTTCGGCGAGATCGCGCGCCTTCAGCACGCACGGCTGTGCGAGCCGCACGAAATACGGTGCCTCGAGTTCGACCGACAGCGCGAGCGGATAGCTCTTGCCGGTTTGTTCCTTCGCGCGCCCGATGCAGTCGACCACGGCCGCGCCCTGCGCGACGCCGAGCGGCTTGCCCGTGCTCACGCTGCGCAGGTGATCGGGGCACACGCGCAGTTGCGTGCCGACCGTCAGCGCGGTGGACGATGCGCAGACGAGCGCGTAGTGCTGTTCGCGACGCCGGCCCGACGGCAGCGTCGCGCGGCTTGCAATGAACGTGTGCGGCGGCAGCGGCCGCACCTGGCCGCTGGCGTCGACCCAGGCGTTCCACAGCAGCGCGTCCTCGCGCTTGCGCTCGCCCGGCCGCGTGCGCGACGCAACCGGCGAGAACAGCGCGAGCAGCGAGCCCGTGCGATGTGCGGCGACTTGCGCGCTGCTGCCGAGCGGCTGGTTGATGCCCCACAGAAAACGCCCGCCTCCGAGCCGGCGCTCCCATTCCTTGCGGAGCACGACGGTCGGCAGTTCCTCGCCGGACTCGGTACCGATCTTCGTCCAGCAGAACGTGGGAGGGAGGTGTTTCAGTGTCATCAACTTTCTCGGGATACAGCCTCGCTGGTGACAGCAAGCCCATTCAACAACCGTAACTGTATAGGTATAATGCATCGCATGGAAGCCCCGGATCACGATTTTCCTGTACAAGACCTGTTACGCCGTCTGATGGCGGACACGCGCTCGTCCAGCGAAATCGCGCGACTTTCCGGGGTCAGCCAGCCGACCGTGTCGCGGCTGCGGCTGTCGAACGGGCATCGGCTGCGGCGCAGCGCGCCATTCAACAAGCTATGCAGTTTCTACGGCGTCGATACCGGCCCGGCGCGCCGCCGCTACAACGACCTGCTGCGCGACGCGATCGTCGACGCGTGGGACGGCTCCGACGAGCACGGGCGCGCACTGCTGGTCGTGATTCAAGGGTTGAAGGATCTGCAGGCGAAGGCCGACGACGGGTGATGGCGCGCGCGAGCGTTCATCAATGGAAGGTAGACCGAGAGCATCCGGCGAGCGGGCGGTGGCGAATACGATTCGCCACCGCCCGTTTTGCATGGGGCGACAGGACGCGAAGCAACGGCAAGCGCGTCGCCGGACATGCGCGATGTAATCGCCCTACGCGTTCCGCATCGGCATGCGCTTCGAAACTTTTTTACCTACGGTTAAAAAAGTTTGACACGCCGTTTTCGCTGAGATAACTTTTGTGCAAGCTTCCGGAAAGCAAACGCGGACCGGCAAGCCATCACGATGCGCGGCGCGGCCGAAACCGCCGATCCGTTTCATTCCGTCGCCGCACGCGCGTCGCGTCGTGTTTTTTCGCAGCGCAGCACCGCAGCTCGCAACATCCCCGTCTCATCGAATGGTGTCGTTCCGTTTCATCTGGAAGGACGCGTGGCACGCACGCATTTGATTCGTAGTCCTGCATGACTGCAATGCACTGCCGCCGCTTTCCGGCCGGGATCGCGCCCGGCGTTGTCCCGATGGTGCAGTTTCCTCTTCGTCGCATGCAGTAATCGGCCCGGCCCGCAGGGGGCGTATCGCGGAACGGTCGTATCCACACAATCAAAAGAACGAGGTCGGCAATGCAATTTCATATCAGAGGATCGCGCAGCGCATGGCTACCCGCGCTCGTCGCGGCCGCGACGCTCGCCGCGTGCGGCGGTGACGACGGCGGCAGCGTGGCAGGCGTCTCCGCGCTCGCGCAAAATCAACAGGACGAGGCCGCTGCATCGGCGGCGGCCGGCGCTCAATCGCTCGCAGCGCGCGTGTCGCCGTCCGGCGTCCCGTACGCGAACCCGGCGAGCGGCGGACGCTACAAACCGGTGATCAGCAACGGCCAGGTACAGCCGTCGCTGTCGGGCGGCACGATCGAGGAAAACGCGTGGATCGACACGCCGGTCGACTCCGACGGCGACGGTACGCGCGATCGCATTCACGTGCGCATCGTGCGCCCGTCCGAAACCGCCAACGGCGCGCGCACGCCGGTCATCGTGCTCGCGAGCCCGTACTACGCGGGGCTTGCCGACAGCCCGAACCACGACGTCGACGTCGAACTCGACGGCTCGCCGCATCCCGTCGCGACGGCCGCCGCCCCCGGCGGCGCGTCCACGCGGATCATGGCCGCCGCGCCGCAAGTGCGCATGCTGCAGCAACTCGAGGCGGCCGCGGCCGGCCGTTCGTGGATCGAGGGCTACTTCATTCCGCGCGGCTTCACGATCGTCTATGCGGATTCGCTCGGCACCGCCGGCTCCGACGGCTGCCCGACGATCCTCACGCGCGACGAATCCGTCGCGATGGCGTCGGTGATCCGCTGGCTCGGCCGCGATGCGACCGCGAAGGATGCGAGCGGCAAGGCAGTCGTCGCGAGCTGGTCGACGGGCCACGTCGGCATGTACGGCGTGTCGTACGACGGCACGCTGCCGAAGATGGTCGCGAGCCTGCGCACGCGCGGGCTCGATGCGATCGTGCCGATCGCCGGGTTGTCGAACATGTACGGCTACTATCGCTCGGGCGGCCTCGTGCGCGCGCCGGAGGGCTATCAGGGCGAGGACGTCGACGTCTACATCAAGGCGCTGCTGACGAATGCGCATCCGGAGCGCTGCACGCACCTGGTCGACGAAGCGCTGCAGCAGGAAGACCGCAAGACGGGCGACTATTCGCCGTTCTGGGCCGCGCGCGACATCCCGACCGAGCACGCCGTCGCGCCGGCACTCGTCGCGCAAGGGTTGACCGACGACAACGTGCGCGTCGACCAGTCGACATCGTGGTATCTCGCGATGCGGCGCCAGGGCGTGCCGACGCAGTTGTGGCTGCATCGCCTGAAACACACCGACCCGACCCGCGTGCCGGCGATGGCCGATGCGTGGACCGCCGAGGTGAACCGCTGGTTCACGCGCTACCTGATCGGCGTCGACAACGGCGTCGAACGCGATCCGCGCGCGGTGGTCGCGCAGGCCGACGGCACGCTGCTGAAGGAAACCGACTGGGCCGCGCGGCGCGCCACGCCGGTCGCGTATTTCGCGGGCGGCGACGGCACGGGCACCGGCACGCTGTCGCGGCTGCCGAGCGGCGGCCCGCTCGCGCGCTTCACCGACGATGCGTCGATTCCCGCGCTCACGCTGGCGAACGCGCCGACCGGCGAGCATCGCAGCCGCTTCGAAACGAGTCCGTTCACGACCACGACGCGCCTGTCCGGCTCCGCGACCGCCCGCGTGCGGCTGACCTTCACCGGCGTCGCGAACGTGACGGCGCTGCTGGTCGACCGCGCGCCGGACGGCACGGCGACGATCGTCTCGCGGGCATGGACCGATCCGCGCAACCGCGTGTCGGACTGGATCTCGGCGCCGGTGCTGCCGGGCATGCCGTATGACCTGAAGCTGACGTTCATGCCGCGCGACTACACGCTCGAAGCGGGTCACAAGCTCGGCCTCGTCGTGCTGTCGAGCGACAACGAGGCGACGCTGCGGCCGGCACCGGGCACGGGGCTCGCGCTCGACCCGGCAGGAACGTCGGTGACGGTGCCGCTGGTGTCGTCCTGACCCGGCGCGCGCAAAACGGGCGCGGTGATCCGAAGGATGCGCGTGCGATCGCGAACGATCGCACGCGCCCGAATCCAGACGAAACGTACCCTGGGCGCCACGCGGCGATGCTGCACCGTTGCGTGGCGCCGTTCTTCATCGACAATGCGGCTCAGCCCGCCGCAAGACGCCTGGGCACGACATCCGGCCACAGGTTCGCGCGATCGACGAGTTGATCGTCGCCGGTATGTTCGCGGGAGTGGCGGCCGATCCCGCCGCGGCTCGGCACGAAGGGTACGGCAGCGATAGCCATCGATCGTCTCCATGAACGGCACACGTCCGGCAGCGGCCGGACGGCATGGAGTGCGATGTCATTGCAGCGGGATCGATGTTCCGGCGCCGAATGGCCGGCCATGATGCGAATTTTTCCGATTTTCGCGTGCGGGTTGCGGATACATGCCCGCGCGCCGCACGGACCACACTCACAGCGGCGTCAGCACCGCCTCCCCGGCGAAATGCCGCGCCGCATTGTCGAGAAACTGCTGGACCGAGCGATCGAGCGCCTCCGGCGACCAGCCGCCCATGTGCGGCGTCAGCACGATATTGTCGAGCGCCGTCAGCGCGCGCGGCGGCTCCGGCTCGCCTTCGTAGACGTCGAGCCCCGCGCCCGCGATGCGCCGTTCGCGCAGCGCATCCGCCAAAGCAGCGGTATCGACAACACTGCCGCGCGACACGTTGACGAGAAACCCGCCGGGGCCGAGCGCATCGAGCACCGCGCGGTCGATCAGGTGACGCGTGCCCGCGCCGCCCGGCGTCGCGACGATCAGGAAATCGGCCCATTGCGCGAGCGCCTCGACGCGCTCGAAATAGCGATACGGAACATCCTTCCCGGAACGGTTGTGATAACCGATCTCGATGTCGAAGCCGGCCGCGCGCCGCGCGCACTTCTCGCCGATCTTGCCGAGCCCGACGATACCGAGCTTCTTGCCCGACACGTTCGGCGGCATCGGCAGCGCGTCGCGCCATACGCCCGCGCGGGTCTTCGCATCGAGTTGCACGACGTTGCGCACCGCCGCCAGCAGCAGCGCGAACGCATGATCGGCAACGCAATCGTCGTTGGTGCCCGCGCCCGTCACCACGGTGATGCCGCGCGCCTTCGCATGCGCGACGTCGATGTGCTCGTAGCCGGCGCCGAGCGCGCTGACGAACGTGAGCTGCGGCAGACGATCGATTTCAGCGGCTGTCAGGCCCGTGCTGCCGTTGGTCAACACCGCGCGAATCGTGCGGCCGTGTTCGGCGATCGCGCGCTCGCGTTCCTCGGCGGTCGGTGCATGGTGGACGTCGTACGACGCGGCGATCTGGCGGTGCGCGTCGTCGCGCAGCGCGATAAGGACCAGTAGCTCAGGTTTCATGTCAGCAAGTGTCCGCAGGCGAGAATGCGCTCCAGTGTAACAACGGCGTGCGACGCATGCGGGTTACCCCCACGCGTGCTGTGGACGTGCCGCCGCACGCGGTTTGCCAAAGCCGACTCAGTCAAGTAACTTTCGGCGTACGTCCCCGTTCTGGAGAAGGCCCCGATGAAGCTCGCCCTGCCCGCCCGCATCCTGGGCCTCGCGTTCGCCGCCGCAGTCGTCGCACCCGGCGCGCACGCCGACACGCCCGTCGTGGTGTCATCGAAAATCGACACCGAAGGCAACCTGCTCGGCAACGTCATCGCACAGGTGCTGAAGGCCCACGGCATCCCCGTCACCGAAAAGATCGCGCTCGGCACGACCCCGATCGTGCGCAAGGCGCTCACGAGCGGCGAGATCGACATCTACCCCGAATACACGGGCAACGCGGCGTTCTTCTTCAACAAGGCCGACGATCCCCTGTGGAAGAACGCGGGCCAGGGCTACGACACCGCGAAGAAGCTCGACTACGCGGCGAACCATCTCGTCTGGCTGACGCCGGCGCCCGCGAACAACACGTGGGGCGTCGCCGTGCTCGCGCCGGTCGCGCAAGCGCAGCACCTGAAGACCTTCTCCGACTTCGGCAAGTGGATCGCGGGCGGCGGCAAGCTGAAGCTCGCGGCATCGGCCGAGTTCGTGAACAGCGCATCCGCGCTGCCGTCGTTCGAAAAGGCATACGGCTTCAAGCTGAAACCCGATCAGCTCGTCGTGCTGTCGGGCGGCGACACGGCCGCGACGATCAAGGCCGCCGCGAACCAGACCGACGGCGTGAACGCGGCGATGGTGTACGGCACCGACGGCGGCATCTCGTCGAGCGGCCTCGTCGTGCTCGACGACGACAAGCACGTGCAGCCCGTCTATGCGCCGACGCCGGTGATTCGCGAAGCCGTGCTGAACGCGCATCCGCAAATCGCCGACTTCCTGAAACCCGTGTTCGCGAGCCTCGACCTGAAGACGCTGCAGACGCTGAACGCGCGCATCCAGATCAACGGCGAACCGGCGGCCGGCGTGGCCAAAAGCTACCTGAAGTCGAAAGGCTTCGTTAAGTGACGGGTCGCGCGGTGGCGTCCGCGCGGCGCATCACGCTCGACAAGGTCGGTATCCTGATCGGTGTCCTGACGATCGTGGCGGTGTTCGGCATGCCGTTCATGGTGCTGCGGCCGAACCGCATCGCGGCCGGCACGGGGCTGTCGGTATTCGCCGCGCTGCCCGCCGTGCAGGGTGCCGCGCTCGCCGCGCTGTGGCTCGTCGGCGCGTTGTGGGCGATGACGGCGAGCCGTCCCGCATGGCGGCTCGCGGCCGGCTGCACGTGGCTCGCGACGCTGGCCTACGCGGTCGGTGCGGCCGCGACGCACGCCGTCGCCCCCGACGACGCGCTCGCACGCGTATCTCCCGCGGCGGGCGTGTGGCTGCTGCTGTTCGCGTGGGCCGTGCTCGTCGCCGACGCACTCGCGCGGCTCGCCTTCGGCCCGTGGCGGCGCCTCGTCGCGCTCGCCGTCGCCATGGCAGCGATATCGCTGCCGCTCGCGAGCGGCTGGTGGGACGGCCTGTCCGTGATGCGCGAATACGCGGTGCGCAGCGACGACTTCTGGCGCGAGGCGATCCGGCACGTCGCGCTCGCGGGCGGCTCGGTCGCGGCCGCGCTCGTCGCGGGCCTGCCGCTCGGCATCGCGTGCGCGCGGGTCGCGCCGGTGCGCACCGTCGTGATGCCGGTGCTCAATATCGTGCAGACGATCCCGAGCATCGCGATGTACGGGCTGATGATGGCGCCGCTCGGCCTGCTCGCCGCGCACGTGCCGCTCGCGGCCGCGCTCGGCATCCGCGGGATCGGCGTCGCGCCGGCCGTGCTCGCGCTGTTTCTCTACTCGCTGCTGCCGATCGCGTCGAGCGTCGTGGTCGGGCTCGAGCAGGTGCCGCCGCACGTGACCGAAGCAGCACGCGCGATGGGCATGACGCGCGCGCAGCGGCTGCTGCGCGTCGATCTCGTGCTCGCGTTGCCGGTGATCCTGAGCGGCGTGCGCATCGTGCTGGTGCAGAACATCGGCCTGACCGCGGTCGCCGCGCTGATCGGCGGCGGCGGGTTCGGCATCTTCATCTTCCAGGGAATCGGGCAATCGGCCGCCGATCTCGTGCTGCTCGGCGCGATCCCGACGATCGCGCTCGCGCTGGCGGCCGCCGTCGTGTTCGAAGCCGCGACCACGCTCGCGAAGGGACGTACCGCATGATCGAGATCGAACGCATCGGCAAACGCTTCGGCGACGTCGTCGCCGTCGACGACGTATCGATGACGATGAAGCAAGGCACGATCACCGCGCTCGTCGGCGCATCGGGCAGCGGCAAGTCGACGCTGCTGCGGATGATCAACCGGCTGATCGCGCCGACCGGCGGCACGATCCGCATCGACGGCGTCGACACCGCGAGCGTGCCGCCCGAGCAGCTGCGGCGTCGCATCGGCTACGTGATCCAGGGACACGGCCTGTTCCCGCACTGGAGCGTCGCGCGCAATATCGCGACCGTGCCGCGGCTGCTCGGCTGGCCGGCCGAGCGCATCGACGCGCGCGTGCGCGAACTGCTCGACCTGTTTCATCTCGCGCCGTCCGAATTCGCGGACAAGCTGCCGCACGAACTGTCGGGCGGCCAGCAGCAGCGCGTCGGCGTCGCGCGCGCGCTCGCGGCCGAGCCCGCGATGCTGCTGATGGACGAGCCGTTCGGCGCCCTCGATCCGATTATCCGCAACAAGGCGCAGGACGATCTGTACGCATTGCAGCGCCGCCTCGGCATCACGGTCGTGATCGTCACGCACGATATCGAGGAAGCGCTGAAGCTCGGCGACACGATCGCGGTGATGGACGGCGGACGGCTGCTGCAGGTCGCGTCGCCGGCCGAGATTCTCGGCAAGCCGGCGGCGGGTGTCGTCGAGCAGCTCGTCGCCGGCGTCGACCGGCCGCTGCGCCTGCTCGCGCTGACGCCGATCGACGCGGTGGCCGAGCCCGGTCACGCCGACGGCGAACCGATCGCCGCGACACGCACGCTGCGCGACGCGGTGTCCGAGCTGCTGTGGCGCGGCGCGGACGCATTGCCGGTCGAAGGCGGCAACGGGCCCGACGTGCGCCGCATCACGCTCGACGCGATCCGCGCGCACGCGAGGAAGCCCGCATGACGACGCGGCCCGCGCGTTCGCACTCGTCCCGGCCGCGGCGGCTGCCCGCGCATGTCGCACGCGCGGCCGCGCTCGCGCTGCTGCTCGTGCTGCTGTTGCGCCCCGCGTGGCTGCAGGGCGTGTTCGCGCCGTTCGCGGACAACGGCGCGCCGGTCATCTACGACCGCGCGAGCCTGCTCGATCTCACGCTCGCGCATCTCGGCACCGTCGCGCTGTCGAGCCTGCTCGGCACGCTGGTCGCTGTCGCGGCCGGGATCGCGGTCACGCGGCCGGCCGGCGCGGATTTCCTGCCGGTCGCGCGCAGCGTCGTCGACATCGGCCAGACCTTTCCGCCCGTCGCGGTGCTCGCGCTCGCGGTACCGGCCGTCGGCTTCGGGTTGAAACCCGTGCTGATCGCGCTCGTGCTGTACGGGCTCCTGCCGGTTTTCGAGAGCACGATCGCGGGGCTCGATGACGTGCCGCGCGACGTCGTCGACGCCGCGCGCGGGATGGGGATGAGCGGCTGGCAGCAGCTGGTGTCGGTCGAGCTGCCGCTCGCGTTTCCGGTGATCGTGAACGGCATCCGGCTCGCGGTCGTGATCAATCTCGGCACCGCGACGATCGGCTCGACGGTTGCCGCGCGCGGGCTCGGCGACGTGATCATCGCGGGCCTGCAGACGTCGAACACCGCGTTCGTGCTGCAGGGTGGCGTGATCGTCGGGCTGCTCGCGGTGCTGGTCAGCGATGCGATCGGGGCGATCGCGCGGGCGGCGGGCGCGCGGCGGGCGTAGCACGCGGCAGGCGGATTACGCACCCGCAGTCGCTGCGCAGCGGGCGAAAAAGGGGCGCAAAAAAATCGGACGCGCTTCATCCGGACTCCGATGCGTGTTCGTGCAACGATCCCACCTGCGCGCCGCGCGCATCGATACAAGCCTACATCGTGCTTTCATTCGAGCCTGCGCTCGAACGCGCACGACGATTGGCCGATATACTATGCGCCTCTCATTTCCCCGCACTCCACCATGCGACGACGGTTTCTCTGGCTGATCGTGCTTTCGCTCGGCATTGCGCAACAGGCCTCCGCGCAGCAGGCGCCAACGCTGCCTGCCTCCGCGCCCGACGCGGCCGCATCCGCCCCGGCCGAGGCCTCCGCCCCGCTCGCGAACGATCAGCCGAACGAAGCAAACCGCCGCATCACCTCCTACCTGACGAAGAAATTCGGCGTCGCAAAAGAGCGCGCCGCGAAGCTCGCCGACATCGTGAGCGTCACTGCGACGAAATATTCGCTGCCTCCGGCACTCGTTTACGCGATCATCTCGATCGAATCGCGCTTTCAGGAAAAAGCGCGCGGCCAGCATGGCGCGACCGGGCTGATGCAGGTCGTGCCGGCCGCACACCGCGGCATGCTGCGCGACGTGAAGGACCTCACCGAGCCGAATGCGAACGTCGAAGCGGGCTCCAAAATCCTGTCGGGCTATGTGCGGGCGGCCGGCGGCAACGTGCAAGCCGGGCTGAGGAGTTATGGCGGCTCCAACGCGTATGCGGCGAAGGTGATGCAGCGGGTCGACACGTTCCGCTTCGTGCTCGAACCGGAAGACGGCGCGAAAGGCTCGAACGACACGAACCCGCGCATGGTGCCGGTCAGCGATCCGTCGACCGCGGCGCCCGCCGCGAGCCGCAACGCAAAGTAGGCGCACCGCGCGCGTCAGAGCAGCTCGACGTTGACCTTGGGCACCATGGGCGCAATCCGCAGCACGCGCTCGGCCTGAGCTCGCACGTACTCCGAAATACGCTGTACCCACGCACGCTCATCGCCTGCGTACACGCCGGATTCCGCCAGTTCGGGAGCCAGTTTCCCGGCCAGCGTCGCCATCCGCGTCATTTCACGCGCAACGAGCGCCGGCCGGATCCGCGCACGATGCGCGAAGTCTGCGAGCGCGAAAGCCGTGAGCTCCTCGGTGCGAAACACATCGCCGTACGCCATCGCCATGTCCTGCACATAGGCGTCGCCATAGACGTTCACGCACACCAGGTCGTAAAGCGGCGCCGGATCGAGCCCGCCGCTGCTGACGAAAAACGAAATGTTCTTGCCGTGCGCGTCGCTGTTGCCGATCAGCAGTTGCAACAACGCCCAGCGCAACATGGCCGAACGCGCGGCGGCGGGCGTCTCGAGAAACGGCGTCAGCGAAAACAGCTTTTCGAAGCTCACGCCTTCGCGGATATTGCGTACGTCCGCGTTGTTGCCGAGATTGCGTTCGTATTTGAGTGTCGCCGGCAAGTCGAGGGCCTGGCATCCATCGATGACATGAAGTCGCCGCACCGCGCTCACGCGCTGCGGATCCTCCGGATCGGTCGTCACGACCCGGTCGAATCGTTCGATCAGCAGAATCGGTTCGGGGATGCGCCGAATTTCGACATGCGCGACCGGCAAGCCCATGCGGGCCGCCAGCGTCATGCAGAAATGCTCGTTGGCCACCATGAACGGCGCCTGCGGGCTGCGCGACTCGGGCTTCAGAATATGCGAGCTGCTGAGCGACCCGTCGACAAGCGCATACCGTTCACCCTCGACGAGCACCTGGAGCTTGTCCTGATGGCCGGCGATCGACAGGCGTACCTGATCGTCCCAGACGGGAAATGGAATCGCATCGCGCTTGCGGATACGATCGGTCAGTTCCTCCGCGGAGATCGGTCGGCGCACGGGTTCGAGGGTCTCAGGCGCCCGTGCGGGCGAACCGTCGTCCGGAACGAAGCTCAACGCACCGACGGGCTCCTTGCCGAGCATTCGAATCAGGCCGAAAACGTTGTCCTTCGACATCTGATACATCGAGGCGGCCACGTCGAGCGCGCGCCCCTCGGGCAGCAGGTTGCCCACGAAGCGCTGGATCGCACCCGACGGCGGGATTCCCCCGTCGAGCGGAATGCACGGCGACAGCGCAAACGCATCGCCGCGTGCCAGCCACGCCGGATCGTAGGAAAAGCCGTAGTCGTCGCGGCGGGCATCGTAAGTCAACTGCCCGACCGGCGAGCCATCGGCCGAAATGCGCAGACGATGGATCATCACGGGCCCTCGGGCAAACCGGACGAGCCTGGCAAAGCGGCGCGCACCGTCGCGGTGTCACGCAATGCGTTGCGCGCCGCCGGGACGTCGCGTTTCGGCACGACGAGCAAATTGAGGCCGAAGCCGTCCAGTACCTTGAACAGCTTGTCGAGACTCACCGCGCGGCCGTTTTCGAGCCGCGACAGCACGTCCTTGGAGACGCCGAGCATGTCGGCCGCATCGTCGATCCGCATCTGGTTCTGCGCGCGCCGGTTGCGCACGAGCGCGCCCAGGGCGGCAAGGTCCGGTGCGAACGGGTCGGGTGTCGCGATGGGTTGCGGTAAGGTGCGGGCCATAATTCCGAAATTTCAGGAACAAAGCGCCGTCACAGACAGCTGACGGCATAGTTACGTAAATATCGGAATTATAGTGGTTCAACGGCCGAACGGCCAATTGTTCCGGTATTTCAGGAATAAAATCGAGAACGGCACGCGACCGTCGATTATTCGCATATTTCAGGAATTATAAATGGAAACGGCGACGCCTCCGCGCCGCCGTCTCGCACTGACCGGATCCCGCCGACCAGCCCTACCCGCTCAAAGCTGCCCCGCCGCCCCCGTCCACCGCAGGTAATCCCCGCGCGTCCAGTCGAGCGACACGCCCACGCGCTTCGTCCCCGGCCGGATCTTCGGCTTGTACATCGACAGCGTCAGCGAATCCAGCGCGGGCCATTCGCGGAACGACAGCACCGCGAGATCGGCGACGAGCGTCTCCAGCAGCCGCGTATGCGGCTTGTGCGACAGGAACGCCGCGACGCGCGCGCAGTAGCCGTCGTAGTCGATCCACTCGCCCTGCTCGCTCGGCTCGCAGCGATACCCGAGCCGCGCATCGATCACGATCGGCTGCGGCGCCTCGTGCTCGTGCGCGTGGATGCCGATCCGCGCGGGCACCTTCAGTTCGTCGACGAACACGCTCCAGCCACGCCCGCGCAGGCGCGGCGCGTCGATCGCCACGAACGGTTCGTCGAACGGCTTCATGATGCGAGCGGCGCCGCGGCGTCGAGCATGATGCGCACGAAATAGTCGGCGAAGCTGCGGCGCAGGACGATCTCGAACGTATCGTCGCCGGTCGGGATCAGCGTGATCGGCGACTTGAAGTAGTGCGACTGCGCGCACTGGCCCGGCTTGAGCACACGCGGATGCAGGTCGAGCGGGCAGCCGCGCGCGATCACGTCGCGCACGCGTTCGCCGCTGACCTCGACGACCGTGTAGCCGCTGCCGACGTCGACGGCCGCCGCATACGAACCCTGCACGGCCTCCGCGAGCTGCGCCTCGAGCACGCCCGCCTGCACGGGCCCGTTCGAGCGCACGAGCCACTCGTCGGGACCGAGCCACAGCACGTCGTACTCGGCGCCGCGCGCGACCGTGTTCGGCACCGACGGCGGCCGGCAGCCGACCACGCGCTCGAACGCGCTGACGAATGCCGGATCGCTCAGCTCGCCGCGCACGTTCACGAGATCGAGGAACGGCCGCTCGCGCAGCGTGAACTTCTTCGATGCGCGCGCCTGGTGCAGCTTCAGCACATCGGCCGCGCCGACGAACGGCGATTCAAGCGTCACGCCCGCGCCCGCCACCGGCGTCTGGTTTCTCGTTTCATTCCACATGCTGGCGCACCCCTTCGGTATCGTAGAAAACCGGGCTCGAGATCTTCGCAGTGATGCGCTTGCCGTTGGCCAGCGGAATCACGACGCTCTCGCCCATCTTGTTCAGGCCGCCCTTCACCACCGCCAGCGCAATCGAGCGCTTCAGGATCGGGCTGTAATAACTCGACGTCACGTGGCCGATCATCGGCGTCGGATCGACCGCCGACACCGGCGTGTCCTTCGCGATGATCTGCGCGCCTTCCGGCAGCACGAACTGTTCGTCCTCGGTCAGCAGGCCGACGAACTGCTTGCGGCCTTCCTTCGACGTATCGGAGCGCGACAGCGAACGCTTGCCGAGGAAGTCCTTCGACTTCGCGACGAGCCCGCCCATCCCGAGGTCGTACGGCGTGATCGAGCCGTCGGTGTCCTGGCCGACGATGATGTAGCCCTTCTCCGCGCGCAGCACGTGCATCGTTTCCGTGCCGTACGGCGTGATGTCGAACTCGGCACCGGCTGCCATCAGCGCTTCCCACACCGCGCGGCCCGCGTTGGCCGGCACGTTCACTTCATAGGCGAGCTCGCCCGAGAAGCTGATCCGCATCACGCGCGCCTTCGCGCCCGCGACGGTACCGTTCCGGTAGCTCATGAACGGGAACGCGTCGTTGCCGAAGTCGATGTCCTGGCAGACCTTCTGCACGACCTTGCGGCTCTTCGGGCCGACCACCGCGAACGTCGCCCAGTGATCGGTGACGGACGCGAGCCGCACCTTCATGTCGGGCCATTCGGTCTGCAGCCAGCGCTCGAGCCACGTGAGCACGCGCGCCGCGCCGCCGGTGGTCGTCGTCATCATGAAATGCTGGTCGGCGAGGCGCACCGTCACGCCGTCGTCGAACACCATCCCGTTTTCGTCGAGCATCAGCCCGTAGCGGCACTTGCCGATCTCGAGCTTGTTCCACGGGTTCGTGTACATCCAGTTCAGCAGCTTCACCGCGTCCGGACCCTGGATGTCGATCTTGCCGAGCGTCGACGCGTCGAGGATGCCGACGCCGTTGCGCACCGCGAGGCATTCGCGCTTCACGGCCGCATGCAGGTCCTCGCCCTTCTTCGGGAAGTACCACGGCCGCTTCCAGTTGCCGACGTCCTCGAACATCGCGCCGTGCTCGACGTGCCATTCGTGCACGGCCGTCTTGCGGATCGGGTCGAGGAAGTCGCCCGTCTCGCGGCCGGCGAACGTACCGAACGACACGGGCGTGTAGTTCGGGCGGAACGTCGTCGTGCCCGTTTCCGGAATCGTCTTGCCGAGCGCCTGCGCGAGGATCGCCATCCCGTTGATGTTGCCGAGCTTGCCCTGGTCGGTGCCGAAGCCCATCGCGGTGTAGCGCTTCACGTGCTCGACCGACTCGAAGCCTTCACGCGCGGCCAGCAGGATGTCGGCGGCCGCCACGTCGTTCTGGAAGTCGACGAACTGCTTCGGCCCGCGTGCGGCGGCCTCGCGGCTGCCGACGAGCCACAACGGCTGCAGCGCACCTTCGACGGTTTCCGCGACCTGCGGCGCGACGGGGCGCTGCGCGGCCGTGAAGCCCGCGGCCTTCGCCGCTTCGGCGCCCGCGTCGACCGCGAGCCGCAGCGCACGGGCGAGACCGAACTCGCCCGCGGCCGCACCGACGCTCGCTTCGGCCTGCACGGGCTTGCCCGGCAGGAAGCACGCCTTCTCGTCGCTCCAGCACGCCTTGCCGCCCGACTGCGCGAACAGGTGCAGCACCGGGCTGAAGCCGCCCGACATCGCGACGAGGTCGCACGGCAGCGACTGCAGCTTGCCGCCGGTCTGGCCGTTCGAGTAGGACGCGACGTCGACCGACGATACGCGCCACTTGCCCGAAGCGGCCGTCACGACCGCACCGCTCATCACCGTCACGCCCTGCCGCTTCGCGGCCGCGGGCAGCGCGCCGTTCGACGACGCACGCGAATCGACGACGGTCACCTTCGCACCGCACGCCTTCAGGTCGAGCGCGGTCTGGTACGCACGGTCGTTGTTCGTGAACACGACCACGTTGCGGCCCGGCAGCACGCCGTAGCGATGCACGTAGGTGGACACCGCGCCGGCGAGCATCACGCCCGGCAGGTCGTTGTTGCCGAACACGATCGGACGCTCGTGCGCGCCGGTCGCGAGGATCACGCGCTTCGCGCGGACCTTCCACAGCAGCTCGCGCGTGCCCTTGCGCATCGACACCGGCTGGTGATCGGTCAGGCGCTGCGTGACCGTCACGAGGTTGTGGTCCTGGTAGCCGAACGCCGTGCTGCGCGACAGGATCGTCACGTCGGGCAGCTTGCGCAGCTCGGCCTCGATCTTCTCGACCCACTGCAGCGCGGGCTTCGCGTCGATTTCCGCGCGGCACGACAGCAGGCTGCCGCCGAGTTCGCGCTGGTCGTCGACGAGGATCACGCGTGCGCCGGCGATAGCGGCCGCATGCGCGGCGGCGAGGCCCGACGGCCCCCCCCCGACCACGAGCACGTCGCAGTGCGCGTAGCATTTGTCGTAGCGATCGGCGTCGAGCACTTCGGGCGCCTTGCCAAGGCCGGCGGCCTCACGGATCTTCTCTTCGTACTTCGGCCACATGTTGCGCGGCCACATGAAGGTCTTGTAGTAGAAGCCGGCCGGCATGAAGCGCGAGAACTTCTGGTTGATCGCGTACTTGTCGTTCTCGAGCGACGGCTCGGCGTTCACGCTCGTCGCGACGAGGCCCTGGTACAGCTCGATCTCGGTCGCGCGCGCGTTCGGCACCGTGTACGGGCCGGTTTCGAGCTGCACGACGGCATTCGGTTCCGCGACGTCGGCCGTCACGATCCCGCGCGGACGGTGGTACTTGAAGCTGCGCGCGACGAAGTGCACGCCGTTCGCGAGCAGCGCGGACGCGAGCGTGTCGCCCTGGAAGCCCTGGTACGTGCGGCCGTTGAACGTGAACGTCAGCGGAATCGCGCGATTGATGCGGCCACCGGTGCCGAGGCGGTCTTTCTGGCTCATTTGCTCGTGCCCTCTTCGTGTGCGTTGCCGGCAGCTGCGCCACCGAACTTTTCGTAGCCCTTGATATCGTAGGTCACCGTGTCGCGCGTCACCTTGAACCAGCGGCGGCAGCCCTGCGTGTGCAGCCATTGCTCCTTGTGCAGGCCGCGCTTGTTCTCGCGCATGAACACGTATTCGCCCCATTCGCGGTCGGTCATGGTCTCGTTCGCGACCGGGCGCACGATGTCGGCTTCACCGCCGCACGTGAACTCGGATTCGGCGCGCGGCCCGCACCACGGACATTCGATCAGCAACATGTTTCTTTCTCCAATGGTCGTCGGGTTTAGTGCGCAACGGCGGCAGCGCCGTGTTCGTCGATCAGGTGGCCCGTGTAGAAGCGGTCGAGCGCGAACGGGGCGTTCAGCGGATGCGGTTCGTCGCGGGCGATCGTGTGCGCGAACACCCAGCCCGAGCCCGGCGTCGCCTTGAAGCCGCCGGTACCCCAGCCGCAGTTGAAATAGAGGCCCTTCACGTCGGTCTTGGTGATGATCGGGCAGGCGTCCGGCGACACGTCGACGATGCCGCCCCACTGGCGGTTCATCCGCACGCGCGAGAACACCGGGAACATCTCGATGATCGCCTGCAGCGTGCTTTCGATGATGTGGAAGCTGCCGCGCTGGCCGAAGCCCGTGTACTGGTCGATACCGGCGCCGATCACGAGGTCGCCCTTGTCGGACTGGCTGATGTACGCGTGCACCGCGTTCGACATGATCACCGAGTTCACGACCGGCTTGATCGGCTCGGACACGAGTGCCTGCAGCGGGTGGCTTTCGATCGGCAGGCGCACGCCGGCCATGTCGGCGAGCGTCGTCGTGTTGCCGGCTGCGACCACCGCGACCTTCTTCGCCTTGATGAAGCCCTTCACCGTGTCGACGCCGACCACCGCGCCGCCTTCGCGGCGAATGCCCGTCACCTGGCAGTTCTGGATGATGTCGACACCGGCGCGGTCGGCGCCGCGCGCGAAGCCCCAGGCCACCGCGTCGTGACGCGCGACGCCCGCACGGCGCTGGATCGATGCGCCGAGCACCGGGTAGCGGCTGTTCAGGTTGATCGTCGGCTCGATTTCCTTGATCTGCGCGGGCGTCAGGAATTCGGCGTCGACGCCGTTCAGGCGGTTCGCGTTCACGCGACGCTCGGTGTCACGCACGTCCTGCAGCGTGTGCGCGAGGTTCATCACGCCGCGCTGGCTGAACATCACGTTGTAGTTGAGGTCCTGCGACAGCCCTTCCCACAGCTTCATCGCCTTCTCGTACAGCGCGGCCGATTCGTCCCACAGGTAGTTCGAGCGCACGATCGTCGTGTTGCGCGCGGTGTTGCCGCCGCCGATCCAGCCCTTCTCGAGGATCGCGACGTTCGTGATGCCGTGCTCCTTCGCGAGGTAGTACGCGGTCGCGAGGCCGTGGCCGCCGCCGCCGACGATCACGACGTCGTATTCCTTCTTCGGTTCCGGGCTCTTCCACTGCTTTTCCCAGTTCTCGTGATACGAGAGGCCGTTGCGGAACAGGCTGAATATCGAGTAGCGGCTCATGTTAGTGATCCTTCGTTAGCATTCGATGACGTTCACGGCAAGACCGCCGCGCGACGTTTCCTTGTATTTCGTCTTCATGTCGGCCCCCGTCTCGCGCATCGTCTTGATCACCGAATCAAGCGAGACGTAGTGCTGGCCGTTACCCTTGAGCGCCATGCGCGACGCGTTCAGCGCCTTGATCGCGCCCATCGCGTTGCGTTCGATGCACGGAATCTGCACGAGCCCGCCGACCGGATCGCAGGTCATGCCGAGGTTGTGCTCCATGCCGATCTCGGCCGCGTTCTCGACCTGGTCGGGCGTGCCGCCCATCACCGCGGCCAGCGCGGCGGCGGCCATCGAGCACGCGACGCCCACTTCGCCCTGGCAGCCGACTTCCGCGCCGGAGATCGACGCCGTTTCCTTGTAGATGATCCCGATCGCCGCGGCCGTCAGCAGGAATTCGACGATGCCGGCTTCGTTCGAGCCCGGCACGAATTTCACGTAGTAGTGCAGCACCGCGGGAATCACGCCGGCCGCGCCGTTGGTCGGCGCGGTGACGACCCGGCCGCCCGCCGCGTTTTCCTCGTTGACGGCCATCGCATACAGGTTGACCCAGTCGAGCATCGACAGCGGATCGCGCAGCGACTCCTCCGAACGCGCGCGCAGGCGGCCGTTCAGTTCGGCCGCGCGGCGCTTCACGCGCATCGGGCCCGGCAGCTCGCCCTCGACCTTGCAGCCGCGCTCGACGCACGCGGCCATCGTGCGCCAGATCGCGAGCAGCCCGGCGCGCACTTCGTCCTCGGGGCGCAGCGCGCATTCGTTGCGCAGCATCAGTTCGGCGATCGACAGCCCGTGGTCGCGGCACTGGCGCATCAGGTCGTCGCCGGTGCGGAACGGATACGGCACCTCGACCGCCGCGCGTACGCCGTTCACGCGATCGCCGTCGCGGTTCACGACGAAGCCGCCGCCGACCGAGTAATACTCTTTCTCGACGAGCAGCTGGCCGTGCTCGTCGAACGCCTGGAAGCGCATCCCGTTCGGATGCACGATGCTCGTGCCGCTCATCAGCTTGCGGTAGAAGCCGATGTTCTCCTTCTCGTCGAAGCGGATCGTCTGCTTGCCGAGCAGCGCCAGCGACTTCTCCGCGCGGATCGCCGCGAGCCGCGGCTCGATCAGGTCCGGATCGATCGTGTCCGGCAGGTGGCCCTCGAGGCCGAGCAGCACCGCCTTGTCGGTGCCGTGGCCCTTGCCCGTTGCACCGAGCGAGCCGTATAGTTCGACCCGCACGCGGCGCACGAAGCCGAGCAGGTTCGCGTCCTCGATGTGCGACGCGAAGCGGCACGCGGCGATCATCGGGCCGACCGTATGCGAACTGGACGGGCCGATGCCGATCTTGAACAGGTCGAACGCGCTGACGTTCATCTGGCTTCCTCTGGGTGGGCGTACGTGAAATGTCGTTGGCATCAGTACATCAAAGCGTAAAATTGGCCGATAGAACAAAAACGGCATCGGCGTGGGATACCGCCGCCAAGCCCCGCGCAGGACGGCCGGAAAGTGCGTTTTGACGATGATCGGCGACGCAAAACCACAAGTCGGCCGGCGCGCCCGCAAGCAGAGTGCAACAAGTGAGACCCGCCTTCCCGGCGTGACGAGATTGACCGCGATGACACCCGACGTACCCGCTTTCCCCCTCGCCGAACCTGCGCCGCGGCGCATCCGCTTCGGCATCGTGCTGCTGCCGAACTTCACGCTCACGGCCTTCTCGGGTTTCGTCGACATGCTGCGGCTGTCGGCCGACGACGGCGACTACAGCAAGCCGGTGCGCTGCGCGTGGAGCGTGATCGGCGAGACGCTGGCGCCGGTGCGCGCGAGCTGCGGGATCCAGATCACGCCGTGGGAAACCTTCGAGAGCGCCGAGCCGTTCGACTACGTGGTCGTGGTCGGCGGGCTGCTGCATTCGGGGCCGCAAGCCGGCCCCGAAACGCTCGAGTTCGTGCGCCGCGCGGCGGCGGACGGCGCGACGGTCGTCGGCATCTGCACGGGCGTGTTCACGCTGATGCGCGCGAACGTGCTCGACGGCTACCGCACCTGCGTGAGCTGGTTCCACTACTGGGATTTCATCGAGCGCTTCCCGAACGCCGATCCGGACCTCCTGATCGCCGATCGCCTGTTCGTGATCGACCGGCGCCGGATCACCTGCTCGGGCGGCCGCGCGTCGATCGACGTCGCCGCCGCGATCCTGCTGCGCCATTTCGACCATGCGACCGTGCAGAAGGCGCTGCGCATCCTGCTGGTCGGCGAGATGCAGAAAGGCAATGCGCCGCAGCCGCATCCGCCGGGTCTCGAGCCGGCCACGCATCCGAAGGTCAAGCGCGCGATTCTCCTGATGGAACAGCATGTCGGGCGCGCGCTGCCGCTCGAGGAACTCGCGTGCAAGCTGGACATGTCGACCCGCCAGCTCGAGCGGCTGTTCAAGGCCGAGACGGGCAAGAGCCCGCAGGCGTTCGCGAAGCAGGTGCGGCTGCGCACGGCCGCGTGGCTGCTGACCAGTTCCGACCGCACCGTCGCCGATATCGCGTCGAGCTGCGGGTTCGCCGACGCGTCGCACCTCGGCCGCGAGTTCCGCAAGCAGTTCGGCGTGCCGCCGGCGACCTATCGCGAGCGCGGCGGGGAAGTCGCGGAAGGCGGTATGTCGGCGGCGACCGATCCCGATCCCGTGGAAGACGTCGCCGACTGATTGACGATCACGCGCGCCGCCGGCGCGCGGCTTCGTTCTTCGTTCTTCGTTCTTCGTTCTTCGTTCTTCGTTCTTCGTTCTTCGTTCTTCGTTCTTCGTTCTTCGTTCTTCGTTCTTCGTTCTTCGTTCTTCGTCCTTCGTCCTTCGTTCTTCGTTCTTCGCCCTTCGCCTCGGCCCCGCCGTTCGCCGTTCACCTCCGCCCTCCCTTCGCCCGCCAACCGCACATCGAACCCGGCACGATCGCCACACTTCCCCGCCATTTGGAACCGGTTCCAATCCATTTGACCGACGTTGCAACCCATTGATCGAGGGTTATTCCGGATGCTGACGCACCTTCAAATTTGTATGATGACCACATCACCTTACAAACCAAAGCGCCATGTTCGAGAAAATTCCCGCCCGTGCGATGAGCGACCACGTCGCGCAGCAACTGCTGAAGCAGATCGAAGTCGGCAGTTTCTCGGCCACCGGCAAGCTGCCGACGGAAGCCGTGCTCGCGCAGGAATTCGGCGTGAGCCGCACCGTGATCCGCGAGGCGATCTCGCGCCTGAAGAACGAAGGCGTGGTCGAGCCGCGCCAGGGCAGCGGCGTGTACGTGAACCAGCACGGCGCGATCCGCCCGCTGCGGATCGACTACGCGGAAGCCGTCGAGGCGAGCTCGCTGCCGCACCTGCTCGCGGTGCGCCGCGCGATCGAGGCTGAAGTCGCAGCCGAAGCCGCGCTGCATCACACCGCCGACGACATGGCCGACATCGACGACGCGCTGCGCAAGATCGACGACGCGGTGGCCGAAGGGCGCGACGGCGTCGCGGAAGACGTCGCGTTCCACCGCACGATCGCGGCCGTCACCGGCAACCCGTATTTCCTGAAGACGCTGCAGTTCCTGAACCAGTACCTCGAGGCCGGCGTGAAGGTCACGCGGCGCAACGAAGCGACGCGCGAGGATTTCTCGCGGCAGGTGCGCGAGGAGCACGCGGCGATCGCCGACGCGATCCGCGCACGCGACCCGATGGCAGCGCGCAACGCGGCGCGCACGCACATGTACAACGCCGCGCGCCGCCTCGCGGAAGCCGGCATCTGTTGATGAACGAATGCGGCGGCCCGGGCCGAACCGGCGCCGTCGTTGTCCCGAACCTTTTCCGAATCGATCAAGGTTGACCATGTCACGAAATGTTGGAGTCATCGGCCTCGGCGCGATGGGCCTCGGCGTCGCCCGCTCGCTGCTGCGCGCGGGGTTCCGCGTGCACGCCTGCGACGTGCGCGACACCGTGCTGCAGGCATTCGCGGCCGAAGGCGGCGTGGCCTGCGCGAACCCGGCCGAACTCGGCGCGCAGTGCGACGTCGTCGTCACGCTCGTCGTCAATGCCGCGCAGACCGAAACGGTGCTGTTCGGCGAGCGCGGCGCGGTCGCGGCAATGAAGCCGGGCGGCGTCGTGATCGCGAGTGCGACCGTCGCGCCCGACTTCGCGGTCGCGCTCGGCACGCGCCTCGAGGCCGCAGGCCTGCAGATGCTCGATGCGCCGGTGTCCGGCGGCGCCGCGCGCGCGGCCTCCGGCGAGATGACGATGATGACGTCGGGCCCCGCCGCCGCGTATGCGGCCTGCGATGACGTGCTCGCCGCGATCGCCGGCAAGGTGTATCGCCTCGGCGACGCGCACGGCATCGGCTCGAAGGTGAAGATCATCAACCAGCTGCTGGCCGGCGTGCATATCGCGGCGGCCGCCGAGGCGATGGCGCTGGGCCTGCGCGAAGGCGTCGATGCCGACGCGCTGTACGACGTGATCACGCACAGCGCCGGCAACTCGTGGATGTTCGAGAACCGCGTGCCGCACATCCTGAACGGCGACTACACGCCGCTGTCGGCCGTCGACATCTTCGTGAAGGATCTCGGCCTCGTGCTCGATACCGCGCGCCGCAGCAAGTTCCCGCTGCCGCTGTCGGCCACCGCGCACCAGATGTTCATGAGCGCATCGAGCGCCGGCCACGGCGGCGAGGACGATTCCGCCGTGATCAAGACTTTCCCCGGCATCACGCTGCCGCCCGCCCGCTGATTCGAACGACGTTCCCGCCATGACCGCTTCCGCTTCCCGCCCCCTGCTCGGCTGCATCGCCGACGATTTCACCGGCGCGACCGATCTCGCGAACATGCTCGTCAAGAGCGGCATGCGTACCGTGCAGACGATCGGCGTGCCCGCCGGCGGCACCGCAGTCGATGCCGACGCGATCGTCGTCGCGCTGAAGTCGCGCACGATTCCCGCCGCCGACGCCGTCGCGCAGTCGCTCGCCGCCTACGAATGGTTGCGCGCGCAAGGGTGCCGCCAGTTCTTCTTCAAGTATTGCTCGACGTTCGATTCGACCGACGCGGGCAACATCGGGCCAGTGGCCGACGCGCTGCTCGATGCGGCCGGCGGCGACTTCACGATTGCGTGCCCGGCGTTCCCGGAGAACGGCCGCACGATCTATCGCGGCCACCTGTTCGTCGGCGACGTGCTGCTGAACGAATCCGGGATGGAGAACCACCCGCTCACGCCGATGAAGGACGCGAATCTCGTGCGCGTGCTGCAATGGCAGACGAAGTCGCAAGTCGGCCTGATCCGCTACGACACGATCGCGCTGGGTGCGGCCGCCGTGCGCGAGCGGATCGAGCAGCTGCGCGCGGAAGGCGCGCGCTTCGCGATCGCGGACGCGCTGTCGGATCACGACCTCTACGTGCTCGGCGAAGCGTGCGCGGGCCTGCCGCTCGTCACCGGCGGCTCGGGCGTCGCGCTCGGCCTGCCCGCGAATTTCCGCCGCGTGGACCAACTGCCCGAGCGCGACAACGCGGCCTCGCTGCCGCACATCGACGGATCGTCGGCGGTGCTCGCCGGCAGCGCGTCGAAGGCGACCAACGCACAAGTCGCCGCGTGGCGCGAAAACCGGCCGAGCTTCCGGATCGATCCGCTCGCGGCCTCGCGCGGCGAACCCGTCGTCGACGCAGCGCTCGCGTTCGCACGCTCGCACCTGCCGCAGCCCGTGCTGATCTACGCGACCGCCACGCCCGACGAAGTGAAGGCCGTCCAGCAGGCGCTCGGCGTCGAAGCAGCCGGCCATCTCGTCGAAAGCACGCTCGCGGCGATCGCCCGCGGCCTGCGCGACCTCGGCGTGCGCAAGTTCGTCGTCGCCGGCGGCGAGACGTCCGGCGCGGTCGTGCAGGCGCTCGACGTGAAATCGCTGCAGATCGGCGCGCAGATCGATCCGGGCGTGCCGGCGACGGCCACCGTCGACGCGCAGCCGCTCGGCCTCGCGCTGAAGTCCGGCAACTTCGGCACGGTGGACTTTTTCGACAAGGCGCTGCGCGCACTCGACGGAGCCGCATGATGAGTCACGAAGCGACACTGCGCGAAGAGATCTGCGTCGTCGGCGCGAGCCTGTATGCGCGCGGCCATGCGGTCGGCAGCGCCGGCAACATCAGCGCGCGCCTGGACGACGGCTGGTTGATCACGCCGACCGACGCATGCCTCGGCCGCCTCGACCCGAACGACATCGCGAAGGTCGGCCTCGACGGCCAGCCGGTATCGGGCGGCAGGCCGTCGAAGACGCTTGCGCTGCATCGCGGGATCTACGCGCGCAACGCGCAAGCGCACGGCATCGTCCATACGCATTCGACGCACCTCGTCGCGCTGACGCTCGCGGGCGTGTGGCGCGACACCGACGTGCTGCCGCCGCTCACGCCGTACTACGTGATGAAGGTCGGCCACATTCCGCTGATCCGCTATCGCCGCCCCGGCGACCCGGCCGTCGCGGCCGAAGTCGCGGCGCTCGCCGACCAGGTGCGCGGCGTGCTGCTCGACCGCCTCGGCCCGGTGATGTGGGGGCCGTCGGTGTCGCACGCATCGTATGCGCTCGAGGAACTCGAGGAAACCGCGCGGCTGTGGCTGATGACGGACCCGAAGC
The DNA here is from genome assembly GCF_905339875.1 of Burkholderia sp. BCC1998. Classification (NCBI taxonomy): domain Bacteria; kingdom Pseudomonadati; phylum Pseudomonadota; class Betaproteobacteria; order Burkholderiales; family Burkholderiaceae; genus Burkholderia; species Burkholderia sp. BCC1998. Next base: position 114,560 of record NZ_CAJPHE010000011.1, on the reverse strand, counting down.
CCGAGCCGCTGTCCGACGCCGCGCTCGACGAACTGCGCCAGGCCTTCGGCGCGCGCTGGTAACGCAACGCATCGCGTATTCGAATCACGCAGGACTCCGTAACGATTCCCATGCCCGCCGTGTGCGCGGGCCCTTCCGTCAGCACACACACACGATCCGGCGGCGTACGCGCCGCCGGCATACGACATATCTGGAGACGACGATGACTGCTCTCGACGCGGCCGCAAGCCGCTCGCCCGCCGCGCCCGCCCAATCGGGCGAGCTCGACCGAACCTACAGGAAAGTGTTCTGGCGCATCGTGCCGTTCCTGATGCTCTGCTACGTGGTCGCGTATCTCGACCGCGTGAACGTCGGCTTCGCAAAGCTGCAGATGTCGCAGGACCTCGCGTTCAGCGAAACCGTGTTCGGCCTCGGCGCCGGCATCTTCTTCCTCGGCTACTTCCTGTTCGAGCTGCCGAGCAACCTGCTGATGCACCGCATCGGCGCGCGCATCTGGATCGCGCGAATCATGATCACGTGGGGCCTGCTGTCCGCGGTGTTCGCGTTCGTGAAGACGCCGACGCAGTTCTACGTGCTGCGCTTCCTGCTCGGTCTCGCGGAAGCCGGCTTCTATCCGGGCGTGATCCTCTACCTCACGTACTGGTTCCCGTCGCATCGGCGCGCGAAGATCATCGCGGTGTTCATGTCCGCGATTCCGGTGTCGGGCATCTTCGGCAACCCGCTGTCCGGCTGGATCATGGAGCGCTTCCACGGCGGCTCGGGCTTTCACGGCTGGCAATGGATGTTCGTGATCGAAGCCGTGCCGGCGCTGCTCGTCGGCATCGCGACGATCCTGTATCTCGACAACGGCATCCGCAGCGCGAAGTGGCTCGACGCGCGCGAGAAGCAGCTGCTCGAGGACGAAATCGCCGCGCAGCCGCAGGAACAGCAGCAGCACGGCCATTCGCTGAAGGCCGTGTTCGCCGACCCGCGCATGTGGTGGATGTCGCTGATCTACTTCGCGTTCGTCACCGGCCAGTACGGCCTCACGTTCTGGATGCCGACCCTCGTCAAGTCGACCGGCATCACCGATACGCTCCAGATCGGCCTGCTGTCGGCGATCCCGTTCGTCGTCGCGATCGTCGTGATGAACCTGTTCGGCCACAGCGCGGACAAGCGCCGCGAACGCCGCTGGCACCTGATCGTGCCGGCGCTGATGGGCGCGGTCGGGTTTGCGGTCGCCGCGTCGTACTCGCACAATACGGCGGTGTCGATCGTGTTCCTGTCGCTCGCGGCGGGCGGCGTGCTGACCTGCGCACCGCTGTTCTGGTCGCTGCCGACCGCGTTCCTCGCCGGCTCCGCCGCGGCCGCCGGGATCGCGATCATCAACTCGGTCGGCAACCTCGCCGGGTTCGCGAGCCCGTACGTGATCGGCTACCTGAAGGACGTCACGCACAGCACGTCGTCCGGCATGTACGTGCTGGCCGGCATGCTCGTGATCGGCGCGATCGCCGTGTGGCTCACGCCCGCGAAACTCGTGAACCGTTGACCCTTCATTCGACGCGGGGCGCCGGGCGCCCCGCCCCATTCATTCACCGGACCGCTGCCATGCCCCGCTTCGCCGCCAACCTCTCGATGATGTACACCGAGCACGCGTTCCTCGAACGCTTCGCCGCTGCCTCGCACGACGGCTTCAAGGCCGTCGAGTACCTGTTCCCGTACGACTTCGCCGCCGAGGACATCCGCGCGCGCCTCGACGCGCACGACCTCGAGCAGGCGCTGTTCAACGCGCCGCCCGGCGACTGGGCCGCCGGCGAACGCGGGATCGCATCGCTGCCGGGCCGCGAGGACGAGTTCCGGCGCGGCATCGACCAGGCGCTCGATTATGCGCGCGTGCTCGGCAACAAGAAGCTGCACGTGATGGCCGGGATGGTCGCGCCGGGCGCAGACCGCGCGCGCCATCGCGACACTTACGTGGCGAACCTGCGGCATGCGGCGCAGGCGGCTGCCGCGCACGGCATCACGATCCTGATCGAGCCGATCAACCAGCGCGACATGCCCGGCTATTTCCTGAGCCGCCAGGACGATGCGCACGACATCCGCGCGGAAGTCGGCGCGCCGAACCTGAAGGTGCAGTTCGACTGCTATCACTGCCAGATCGTCGAGGGCGACCTCGCGATGAAGCTCAAGCGCGATTTCGCGGGCATCGGCCACATCCAGATCGCCGGCGTGCCCGAGCGTCACGAGCCGGACATCGGCGAACTCAATTACCCGTACCTGTTCGCGCTGATCGACGCGCTCGGCTACGACGGCTGGATCGGCTGCGAGTATCGCCCGAAGGCCGGCACGTCCGAGGGCCTCGGCTGGCTCAGGCCGTACCTGTAATTTTCGTATTCCTCAGAGGGCAAAGAACATGAAAGTACTGATCACCGGCGGCGCCGGCTTTCTCGGCCAGCGACTCGCGCGCAAGCTGCTCGAACGCGGCGAGCTGACCGGCCCCGACGGCCGGAGCAGCAGGATCGACGAGCTGGTGCTGCTCGACGTCGTCGAGGGCAGCGATTTCGGCGACGCGCGCGTGACGTCGATCGTCGGCGACATCGCCGATCGCGCGGTGCTCGAAAGCGCGATCGACACGCAGACGGGCGCGATCTTCCACCTCGCGGCGATCGTCAGCGGGCAGGCCGAAGCCGATTTCGATCTCGGCATGCGGATCAACCTCGACGCGTCGCGCACGCTGCTCGAAGTGTGCCGCGCGCGCGGCCATCGTCCGCGCGTCGTGTTCACGAGCTCGGTGGCCGTCTACGGCGGCGTGCTGCCCGACGTCGTGCAGGACGATACCGCGCTGAATCCGCAATCGTCGTACGGCGCGGAAAAGGCGATCGCCGAACTGCTGCTGTGCGACTACGCGCGCCGCGGCTTCGTCGACGGCCGCGTGCTGCGGCTGCCGACCATCAGCGTGCGGCCGGGCCGCCCGAACGCGGCTGCGTCGTCGTTCGCGAGCGGCATCATCCGCGAGCCGCTGAACGGCGAGGAAAGCGTGTGCCCGGTGCCGGGGTCGACGCGGCTGTGGCTGCTGTCGCCGCGCGGCGCGATCGACGCGCTCGTCGCCGGTTGCGAGCTCGACAGCGACAAGCTCGGCAACAAGCGCGTGATCAACCTGCCCGGCCTGTCGGTGTCGGTCGACGAGATGATCGCGGCGCTGCGCGAAGTCGCGGGCGACGAGGTCGTGAAGCTGATCCGCCATGCACCGGACGAACGCGTCGAGAAGATCGTCGGCAGCTGGCCGGGCCGCTGGGACACGACGCGCGCGGAAGCGCTCGGGCTGAAGGGCGACACGTCGTTCGCGGACGTCATCCGCAGCCATCTCGCCGACGAACGGCGTTGACGGCCGCGCCGCCCGGCAGGCGAGCGACCGCCCAGGCGTCGCTGCCGCCTGCCCGGCAGGCCGGCAACGTCGGGCTGCATCAGCGCGGCCCGGCGGACTCCCCGACGTGCATCGATGCGCGCTTCGCGCCGGATGGCGAGCGCGCCGCGCCGGCCGCATGCTGCCACGCGAGCAATCCGGGCAGATAGAACAGCAGATCGCGCACTCGTCGCGCGCCGGCGAGCGCCAGACAGGTCGGCGCGTCGAACCCGAGCAGCCCGCCGATCAGCACGAACCCGCCCTCCTGCACGCCCAGCCCGCCCGGCATCACGAACGCGATGCTGCTCAGCAGCTGGATCAGCGCTTCGATCGCGAGCGCCTGCGCGAACGTCGGATCGGCGCCGAGGAAACGCAGCGCGAGCCAGATTTCCAGCGCATAGCCGGCGAACTGCAGCGTCTGCCAGATCACCAGATAGCGGACGACGATACCCGTCTTGCGCCAGATCACAAGGATCGACTGATCGGTGCGTGCCGATTCGCCGACCAGCGCCACCACCTTGCCGCTCGTGACGCGGTTGACCACGCGCATCGCGCGCTCGAACGGCCGCGCGTGCTGAACCAGTGCGAACAGCAGCAGCACCGGCACCAGCGCCGCCATGCCGATGGCGAGGCGCGCGGCCACCTGCGCGGCATCGGACGACACGTGTTCGAGCACGTAGCCGATCGCGACCAGCGCGAACACGAGCTGGCTGATCAACGTCAGCTGCATGTCGGCGACGAGGCTCGCCACGGCGGTCGCCGGGCGTACGCCCGCCTGCCGCAGCAGGCCGAACGACACGATCTCGCCGCCGATTCGCGCGACCGGCAACAATCCGTTGATCGATTCGCGGATCCACACGAGCTTGAGCATCGTCGCGAACGACGGCCGGCGCGGGCCGCGGATCAGCATCCGCCAGTCCCACGCATTCGCGAGCATCGGCAGGATGTGGGCCAGCGCGGCGACCAGCAACCCGGCGCCGGCGATCCGCAGCCGGTGCAGGATCTCCAGCGGATGCTCGCGCCAGACCAGCCACACCGCGAGCACCAGCCCGGCCAGCGCCGCCGCGCGCCCCGCTTGCCGCAGGCGCGCGTCGCGACGCGCGGACCGCCGGTCCGCGCCTTCGAGGTCGGCATGCGTGTCGTGCGTCATGATTTCCCCGCGGGCGACAGCAAGCCCTCGCGGTCGACGCGAAAGCGCGTGCCGCGCCAGACGACGTGCGACGAGAAGAAACTCGACACGAACACCACGAACTGCAGGAAATCGACGAACGGCAACCAGAGCGCGCCGCGCAGACCCGCGCCGGTGGCGCGGCTCGTCTTCAACATCAGCAGCGCCCGCGCGACGAGCGCCGCGAACGCCAGCCCCCAGGCGGCGAGCGTGCCGCCGGAAAACAGCACGGCCAGCACCGCCAGCGGCAACGGGTGCATCAACACCGACCCGGCATGACCGAGCCGGTCCGCCGCGCGGATGGTGCAGCTCCAGCGCAATTCGTGCGCGTACAGCGTGGCGAACGTCTCTTCGACACAGGCGTGCCCGACGACCAACGGCGGGACGACGACCTGCGCGCCGACCTGCCGCACCGCTTCGCCGAGCGCGTGATCCTCGGCCAGGTGATGCGCGAAACGCGCGAGCCCGCCGATGCGTTCGAGCGTCGCGCGCGTGATCGCAATCGTCTGGCCAAAGCACGGACGGGCACGCCCGATGAAAAGCCCGGTGATGACGCCCGGCAGGAAATGATAGTTCGTCATCGCGACGGCGACACCGGGCCAGAAGCCCGGCGACGCGATGCCGCGATACGCGCTCGTCACGATGCCGACTTCCGGCTGCTGCAGCGCGCCGACGACGGCACGCAGATAATCGCGCTCGACCAGCACGTCGCTGTCGGCAAGACACAGCACTGAATGTTCCGCGTGTTCGAGCATGTTGACGAGATTCGCGATCTTGCGGTTCGGCCCGTACAGCCGCGCGTCGGCGACGACCTTGACGTTCGCGTCCGGATGGCGCCTGCGCAACGTTTCGACGGCGGCGAGCGCCGCGTCGCCCGCATCGTGCACGCCGAACAGATGCTGTACCGGCCCCGGATAATCCTGCACGAAGAAGCTTTCGAGATGCTGTACGAGATTCCATTCGTCGCCGTGCAGCGGCTTCGCGACGGTCACGCCCGGATAATCGCACGGCACCGCCCGCGCGCGGGAAAAGAACCGGCCGACCAGCACGCTGGCCGTGACCGTGTAGGCAATGCCGAGCAACACGCCCAGTCCGCAGGCGATCGACATTGCGCCGGCCAGCGCGTGCAGCAGATGCAACAGGATCATGCTTCTCCCCAGTGGTGGCCCAATGACCGCGACGCGCCGGCCGGCACGCGCGAACGCGCGCTCACCCGGACACGCCGCCGTGTCGATTCCCGTCGAGCCGGATATCAAGGACGACCAACCGACGGTACGCGCAATCAGATGACACGACTACCGTACGGCGATCGATTCCGGTCACGCGCACACAGCCGCGAACGTCCGCGGCCCTGAACGCCGCGTGGGCCACCTTACGGGCCGACAGGATCGCGGTCGCGATGACGGTCCGGATGCGGAATGTCATCGCCGTGAAAGACGCTTCGGGTACGCTCGGCGCAAACAGCGCAACCGGCACGACACATCCCCTGGTGGCGCTCGCAACCGACGATCCGGCGCACCACCAGCCCGGTAGCGGGCCCGGGCTGTCGATCGTCGGGCGCATCGCGCGATGGTTCGGCGGCCGAGTGCGGTTCGGGCCCGGCATCGGCGGATACGGCCCCGGCGTCGCGATCGTGTTGCCGTCGGCCGACGCCGCCCGGGTCGAGAGCGCGCATGCGTCACGGGGCGAATCCGATGCGCGGCCGCACGCTTAACGTTTTGTTAAGGATTCGGCCGTAGAATCCTCCGGAAGATACGGTCCCCACCCGCTTGCCAGGAGCTTTCATGTCTACCTCCGCCCGATACGATGCGGTCGCACGCCTTCTCCACTGGCTGATCGTGGCGCTCGTCGTCGCGCAGTATGCGATCGGCTGGACGATGCCCGACGTGCATCGCGATACGCAACCGGTCGGCCTGATCGCCGCGCACCTGATCGTGGGCACCGCGCTGCTCGCCGCGATGGCTTGCCGCGTGCTCTGGCGCGTGACGCATCGTCCGCCCGCCGACCAGCTGTCGCCCGCGATGCGCGCCGTGTCCGGCGCGACGCACTTCGGGCTCTACGCGCTGCTGATCGCGGTGCCGTTGCTTGGCTGGATCAATGCGTCATCGCGTGCCTGGGCCGTGACGCTGCTCGGCATCGTGCCGCTGCCTGCGCTGTCGGCGGCCGGATCGGGATTCGGACATGCGATGGGCGACGTGCACGGCATCCTCGCGTGGGTGCTGTTCGGCGGCATCTGCCTTCACGTCGCGGCCGCGGTCGCGCATCGTTTCATCCTGCGCGACCAGGTCATGCAGCGGATGATGCCCTGGTAATCCCGCCGCCGGCATCCTTGCGCGTCATCGCGGACAGCAGTCCGCCGATGACGGATCGCATCTCGCCCGCATCACTGCTCATCCCGCGATCCACCTGCGCGCCCAACGGAAGCGGGCAACGAGACGATCGCGGCGCCGCGCGAAGCGGCGCGCGATCGACAGCCTGGCCGTCCGTGCCGTTCGACCGGGCCGCGTGCCGCGAACGGCATGCGTATCGCCATACCGCGAACACGACGGCCTGAAGACACACACGTACATGTCGGCTCCTAGTTGCCGGCCTGCGCCGGCATGACGGAGGCCGGCGCGGCAGCCGAAGCCGAAGCCGAAGCCGAAGCCGCCATCCTCGCGCGATCCTGCTCGGCGAGCTTCGCCTGCGCGGCCTGAATGTCCGCCGGATATTCGCCGTCATCCCCCTTCGACGGATCGTACCCGGCCGCTTCCAGACGAATCAGCTCCTCGCGAACCTGGGCACGCGTGAGCGGCGCATTCGATTGCGCGAATGCGGACTGACCGGAGATTGCGCCGATCATCATCAGTAGTGCGATATAAGTTTTCATCATCAACTCCTTCAATGTTGCGTGCCGATCAACCTTCGTGAATGTCGAACCCGCCGCGGCGGTCCGCTGCGTCAGCTTCCGAAATACGGCGTGCAAAAGCTCTCGGGGCCGACGCATGCGGCCGGGCGCGGACGGGTCGGTTGCGCCGCCGGCCTGCCCGCATCGGACGTCCCCGCCGGATCGCCGCCGACCGCGGTTTCGGCCTGATGCCGAGGCAGTTGCCCGGCCTGCTGCTGGAACAGCGGGCTTACGTCCGGATACGACGTATCGGTCACGAAGCGCAGCCCGTTGGTTCCGGCGTCGATCAGTTGCTGCCTGACCTGCGCGCGCGTCAGTGCCTGTGCCGACGCAGGCGTCGCGACACTCGCGACGGACATCGCCGCCACCGTGGCGGCCACCAGCCAATGCGTATTCATGCTCCACTCCTTCGGAAGTCAACGAAACGAGGTGCTACACCCGTATGACGACGCGGGGCGTACGTTTATTCCCGGAATGCCGGAGCGCTCGCACCGGACCTTCATCGATCTGTCATTCTTTCGTCAGCCGGCGTAACCTGACGTAACGCAGGCCCCACCGCGCGTGGGGCAGACTGACGACACCTTGTGGATCGCCCCTTCGATCATGTCCGTCGCTTACGACTATGCAGCCGGCCTGCTTCGCACGCTGTACGACCGCCATCTCGACGGCGGCGCCGTGCTCGATACGGCCGTGTTTCCCGACGCCGAGCGATTCGTTCGTGCGTGGCCGGCCATTCGCGCGGAAGCGCTGGCCGTCGCGCGCGACCTGCCGCGCATCCCGCGCTTCCACGAGATCATGCGCGAGCAGCACGACATCTCGGCCAACGATGCGCGCGACTGGCGGATGTTCATCATGCAGGCTTACGGCCAGCCGTTCCCGCGCAACCTGTCGCGCTGCCCGACCGTCGAATCGATCGTCGCGGCGTCGCCGGACGTGCTGTCCGCGTCGCTGTCGTTCCTCGCGCCCGGCAAACACATCCCGCCGCATCGCGGGCCGTTCCGCGGCATCCTGCGCGGTTATCTGGTGCTGTCGATGCCGAAGCGCGCGGATGGCACGCCGGCCGCCGTGCTGAAGGTCGACGGCCGCGACTACCGGCTCGACGAAGGCTGCTTCCTGCTGTGGGACGACACCTTCGTGCACGAAGTGTGGAACGACAGCGACGAAGTGCGGATCGTGCTGCTGCTCGATATCCGCCGGCGCGGCATGCCGCGCTTGCTGATGTGGCTGTCGAATGCGGTGATCGGCGTCGTGCGGCTCGGGATCAGGGTGCGGGGGCGGTCGATTCCGGTTTAGCAACCCGCCCGGCGCACGCGCGTTGCGGTCAATCCTCGCGCGCAAGCCGCGTCAGCACCTCCGTGAGCGCTTGAATCGCGGGTTGAGCGGCGCGCTGCACCGGGTACACGAGGTAATAGCCCAGACCGTTGCGCACCACCTCCGGAAACGGCGCGACCAGCGCGCCGGCTTCCAGCCGATCCGCCGCCATGCGCGGATCGCCGATCGCGACGCCGTGCCCGTCCGACGCGGCCGTCAATGTCAGCTCGAGCGTATCGAACACGAGCCCGGTGCCCGGGTCGACCTGCGTTGCGCCGACGCCGGCCAGCCAGCATCGCCATTCGTCGCGATTGCTGGCGGGATGCAGCAGTGTCGCGCGCGCGAGATCGGCGATCGACTTCAGCGCCGCGCCCGCCTCGCGCGTACACATCGGCGTGAGGCATTCGTCGAACAGCGGCACGGCCACCATGCCCGCCCAGCTTCCGCTGCCGCGCACGACGATCGCATCGAAACCGGCGTCGGTGAAATCCGGCGTGTCGTCCGCCGACGTGTGAATGCGCAACTCCGTGCGCGGCAACGCATGATTGAGCGCCGACAGCCGCGGCAGCAGCCAGCGTATCGCGAACGTGGAGGGCAAGCGCAATGTGAGGGTCGACGCGGCATGCGCATGCGCGCGCGCGTGTTGCGCCAGTTGCGAGAGTACGTCGACGGCCACCGTCAGCAATGCGCCGCCTTCCGTGGTCAACGTCAATCCCGACGCATGACGGACGAACAACGCACACCGGTAATGCGCTTCCAGTTGCTGCACCTGACGGCTCACTGCGCCCTGGGTCCGGCACAGATGCTCGGCCGCGCGGTTGAAGCTGCCGAGTTCGGCGGCGGCGACGAACGCCTGGAATGCCGTCAGCGGCGGCAGCGCACGGGTGAGATCCGCGAGCGGATATGCGCGGGCGGCATACCCGGGTTGCGGATTATTCGTTTGTTCGGTCATCGCTGCATCGCTATCGTGGTTGAACCGGTTCGCGACGGCTGTCGTGGCTGGCTCGTCAACAATCAGCGGAGAAATACCATGGTCTCGTCGTCCGACGCACTATACACGCGGCAGGTCGATACCTACCTGAAAGCGCTCGAGAGCGGCGACGTCGCCGCGATCTGCGCATTGTTCACGCCGGATGCGCAGATATTTTCGCCGTTCCTCGGCTGGATGGCGCCACAACCCTTCTTCGAAAAAGTCGCGGCGGCCTCCGGACCAAGCCGGATCACGCCGATCGACATCTGCGTCAGCGCCACGGGCGCACGTCGGGCCACCGGCTATTTCGTCTACGACTGGGGACTGAAGGACGGCACCGCGGTGCGGTTCGAGTGTGTCGACGTATTCGAATTCGACGACGACGCGCGCATCGAGCGCATGATCATCGTCTACGACACCTATCCGATCCGCAGTACGGTCGGCGACAAGTACGCATAGCGCGTCGACGGAGATCGGGCACCCCGGCCGTTGCGCGGCGCAGCAACGGCGCCGCGCCGCCGGCCGTACGGCAATGTCGCTGCCGGCCCGATCGATCGCCTACACTACAGACCGTCCCCCCGCACGGCTCCTGCCAGCCACCGCCATGGCACACCTCTTCTTCGCGGCGTCGATCCAGCGCCATATCGACACGCCCGAGCGCGACATCGACGCACGGACGCTCGGCGAAGCGCTTGAAACCGTCTTCGGCGAACAGCCGCGGCTGCGCGGCTATATCGTCGATGACCAGGGCGCGCTGCGAAAGCACCTGTCGGTGTTCATCGACGGCCAGCCGGTACGCGACCGGCAACATCTGTCCGATCCGCTCGGCAACGGCAGCCGCGTGTACGTCGTGCAGGCGCTGTCCGGCGGATAAAGGGACGCATCGCCATCCAAACGAGCGCGCGGCCGCGCCCACAGGAGACATCCGACATGAACGATCGACTGCTCGTCGCGACCCGCAAGGGCCTGTTCGTGCTGCACGCCGACGGGAACGGCGGCTGGGCGCTCGGCGAGCCGCACTTCGTCGGCGAACCGGTCAGCATGGCGCTGGCCGACCCGCGCGACGGCACGCTGTATGCGGCGCTCAATCTCGGCCATTTCGGGGTCAAGCTGCACCGCAGGCGTGCCGGTGCCGCCGCATGGGAAGAATGTGCGGTCCCCGTCTATCCGCCGCAGCCCGCCGACGAACCGCGCGCCGACGTCAGCGCCCATGCCGGCACCGGCGACGCGCACGACGAAGCGCCCACCCCGCCCCGCCCGCCGTGGACCCTTCAGCAGATCTGGTCGCTCGAAACCGGCGGCGCGGACGAACCGGGCGCATTGTGGGCCGGCACGATCCCGGGCGGCCTCTTCCGCTCCGACGACGGCGGCGATTCGTGGGCGCTCAACCGCCCGCTGTGGGATCGCCCGGAGCGCCCCGAGTGGTTCGGCGGCGGCTACGATGCGCCGGGCATCCATTCGGTGATGGTCGATCCGCGCGACAGCCGGCACGTGACGATCGGCATCTCGTGCGGCGGCGTCTGGCAGACCTTCGACGGCGGCGCGACCTGGCGGGTCAGCGCCGACGGCATGGAGGCCGACTACATGCCGCCCGAGCGGCGCGGCGAACCCAACGTGCAGGACCCGCATCGCGTCGTCCAGTGCGCGGCCAACCCCGATGTGCTGTGGACCCAGCATCACTGCGCGATCTTCCGCTCGACCGACGGTGCCGCGCACTGGCAGCGGATCGAAGCGCAGCCATCGAGCTTCGGCTTCGCGGTCGCCGTGCATCCGGCAGACCCCGACACTGCGTGGTTCGTCCCCGCCGTGAAGGATGCGTGCCGGATTCCGGTGAACGGCCGCTTCGTCGTCACGCGTACGCGCGACGGCGGCCGCAGTTTCGAGAGCCTGTCGAACGGGTTGCCGCCTGCGCCGGCCTACGATCTCGTCTATCGGCACGGGCTCGCGGTGGACGACACCGGCACGCGTCTCGCGATGGCGTCGACGACGGGCGGGTTATGGACCTCCGCGGACGGCGGCGAAAACTGGCGGCAGGTCTCCGCGCATTTGCCACCGGTGTATTGCGTGCGCTTCGGATAACGAACGACGCGCACGCAGCGCGTGCCGACGGTAAGCACCCGCGCGTTGCTTTACGTCGGCGGCGCGATCCGCGCGACCGCGTCGCGCGTCTGCACGATTTCCGCTTCAAGCCAGTCGAGAAACCGCCGGACCCGCGGCTCGCGCTCTCGCCCGGGCCGGCACAGCGCGACGAAACGCGCGCCGGCGAGCCGCACCGATGCATCGATCGGCGTCAGCGCGTCGCGTTCGACGTGCTCGGCGGCCAGCACCGAACTGAGCAGCCCGACACCCTGCCCATGCAGCACGGCCTGCAGCGCGTAATGCTCGTCGTCGTAATGACGGAACACCGCGCGCTCGAGCCATGCTTCGCGGCCGGCCGCACGGCACCACGACGCCCAGTCGACCGACACGGGAAGCGGCGTATCCCAGGTGGTCTCGATCAGCTCGATACGCTCGTTCGCGCGCCCGACGTCGAGGCCGCGCGCCGCATACGCGCCGAAATACTCGTCGATCAGCGCGATCTCGTGCAGCGCGGGAAACGTGCGCGACGTCGCGCGGATCGCGAGATCGACCCGCGCGTCGCGTTCGAGATCGACGAGCGCGTTGCCGGTTTCCACCTTGATGTGCAACTGCGGATCGACGCGCCGGAACCGGCCGAGCCGCGGAATCAGCCACATCGCGGCGAACGCGGGCGTGGTGGTCAGCACCAGCGTGCGCGCATCGGCCGCCGCGGGCCGCAGCGCATCGAGCCCGCGGCTCATGCCGAGCAGCGCGTCGTGACACGCGCGAAACAGTTGCTCGCCCTCGTCCGTCAACCGCACGCCGCTCGCGCCGCGCTCGAACAGCAGTACGCCGAGCCGGCTTTCGAGCGACTTGATCTGATGCGACACGGCCGCCGGCGTCACGGACAGTTCGTCGGCGGCCGCCTTGAACGTGCCGAGCCGCGCGCACGACTCGAATACACGCAATGCGGGCAGGGGAATTTTCGAAAACACGACGCCTCGCGGGCCGGATCCGGCCGGGTTGAATTCGATTCAATCCGCGTGAGATTAGGTGAATTGAGGCACGCGCGCAACGCGGGTAGCCTTCCGGGACGTCGCGGCATGGCGGCCGCAGCACGCAGCAGCGGCCAACCCACCGCCCAACCATCGACGAACCAACGACCGTCGAACCGGAGAACCAACGTGCAAGGCCTACCGCGCAGGATCACGCAGGCGGTGCTCTACGAAGCGATCGCCATTTCCTGCATCTCGCCCGCGATCGCGGCGATCTTCAAGCAGGGTCTGGTCTATTCGGGCGCGCTGTCCGCGACGATGTCGGCGATCGCGCTGCTGTGGAACATGATCTTCAACGCGCTGTTCGAGCGCTGGGAAGCGTCGCGCCGGCAGCCCGCGCGCACGCTCGCGCGACGGATCCTGCATGCGACCGGCTTCGAGGGCGGGCTGATCTTCATCCTCGTGCCGGTCGTATCGTGGTGGCTCGACATCTCGTGGTTCGACGCGTTCGTCGTCGACATCGGGCTGTTCGCGTTCTTCTTCTGCTACGCGTTCGTGTTCCAGTGGGCGTTCGATCGCGTGTTCGACGTGCCGGCGGCGACGAAGGAATCGTGACGGGTGTTGGCGGCCCGGCTGCGCGCCGATCGACGCGCAGCCCGAAAGCAACGCGGCCCGCCCGCACGATACGGGAGGGCCGCGTTTCATCACGCCGGCGCGCCGCCGTCGGCGAGCGCGCCGGTCACGTCGACGCTCAGTGCACGCCGAGATACGCCTTCACCGCCGGCAGGCCCGGCTTGCCGTCGAGCGTCGTCACGCCGGCCAGCCACTTGTCGAGCGCCTGCGGGTTCGCCTTCAGCCACTCGGCGGCGGCCTTGTTCGGGTCTTCCTTGTTCATGATCGGCAACATCACGTGGTTCTCGATCGACGTCGTGAACTGCAGGTTCGACACGAACTTCGCGACGTTCGGGCAACGCTGCGCGTAGTCCGGCGGCGTGGCCGTCAGCACCTTCGCCTCGCCGTAGTTCGGGCCGAACACGTCGTCGCCGCCGCTCAGGTAGTCGATCTTCATCTGCACGTTCATCGGATGCGGTTCCCAGCCGAGGAACACGATCCACTGCTTGTCGCGGATCGCGCGGTTCACCTCGACCAGCATCCCGGCCTCGCTCGACTCGACCATCTTGAACTTGCCGAGGCCGAACTGGTTACCGTCGATCATCTTCTTGATCAGCAGGTTGCCGTCGTTGCCCGGTTCGATCCCGTAGATCTTGCCGTTGAGCTTGTCGGCGTACTTCTGGATGTCGGCGAACGACTTCAGGCCGCCCTGGTACACGTAGTCGGGCACCGCGAGCGTATATTTCGCGCCGGTCAGGTTGGGCGTGGCGAGCACCTTGATCGTGCCGGCCTTCGTGAACGGCTGGATGATCGGGTCCATCGTCGGCGACCAGTAGCCGAGGAACACGTCGATCTGCTTGCTCTTGATGCCCGCAAACGTGATCGGCACCGACGCGATCGTCTTGGTCGGCGCGTAGCCGAGCCCCTGCAGCATCGTCGCAGCAAGGCCGGTGGTGGCCGCGATGTCGGTCCAGCCGACGTCCGCGAAGCGCACGTTCTTGCACACGGGCGCGTCAGCCGCATAAACCGCCGACATCGGCGCGGCCATCCCGATCCCGCATACCGCTGCGATCAATTGGCGCTTCATCTGTCTTCTCCTCAAAGTGACGTCGTTTTTCATGGGGGCGGGATCGATGGTTGAAGCCGCGCGCCGCGATCCCGGCGGCGTCGCGGACCGAATGGTTCGCGCGGGTGGCGTCAGCGCCCCGGCAACCGTCGCTCGTAGCTCGGCGCGTGACCGAACTGCGCGCGATACGCCTTGCTGAAGTGACACGGCGAATGGAATCCGCACGTCGTCGTCACGCGCGCGATCGACGCATCCGTCGTGCGCAGCAGGTCACGCGCGCGTTTCAGCCGCAGCGTCAGGTAATAGTGAGTGGGCGACACGTTCAGGTACACCTTGAACATCCGCTGCAGGTGACGCTGCGACAGCCGCACGAGCCGCGCGAGTTCCTCGAGCGACAGCGGCTCCTCGATGTTCGCTTCCATCAGCCGCACGACCTCGATCAGTTCCGCGCGCGAGAAGCCGACGCGCGCATCGACGGGAATCGGCTGCGTATCGGTCGAGCTGCGGATGCGTTCGAGGATGAACTGCTCGGACACCTGCGCGGCGAGCTGCTGGCCGAAACGCATGCCGACGAGATTCAGCATCAGGTCGAGCGGCGCGGTGCCGCCGGTGCAGGTGAGCCGGTCGCGATCGACGACGAACAGCTCGTCGGCGAACCCCACCTGCGGAAACTCCGCATGCAGCGCGGACAGGTTCTCCCAGTGCACGGTGCAGCGATAGCCGTCGAGCAGGCCACCCGACATCAGCGCATACGCGCCGGTGCAGATGCCGCCCAGCGGCAGCCCGCGTTCGGCGAGCGCCGCGAGCGTGTCGCGCGCGCCGTCGTCGACCACCTCGCGGATGTGAATCCCGCCGCACACGATCATCACGTCGGGCAGGTTCGTGTAGTCGAGCGCCTGGGTCGGCCGCACCGCGATGCCGTTGCTGGCCCGCACGGGGGCGCCGTCGAGCGAATAGATCGACCACTGGTAGTGATCGGCACGCCCGACGTAGTTCGCCATCCGAAGCACTTCGACCGCGCTCGAGAACGCGATCATCGAGAAGTGCGGCAGCGTCAGGAAGCCGAAATGGGCAAGGGACGAAACCGGTGAAACGCGAGCGGCGGGCACGGCGGCAGCGGCGGCGGACGTCACATCGAGCTCCTGGCGAACGGTTGAGCAGGTTGCACGCAGCCAGCCCCGTGGCAAACGCCACGGAAGCCGGTATCGAATCGGAAGAGGCGGCCGGAAGTCGAACCGGCCGCCGGTTGCTTACGCTTGCGCGGGCGCGGCCTTCGCGCGGAACAGCTGCTTCAGGCCCGAGAACAGCGGTGCTTTCGCGGTGCCCGGCGCGCGGCCGAAGCTCTCGGTGATGCGGTCGAGAATGATCGCGAGCAGCACGACCGACAGACCGCTTTCGAAGCCGAGGCCGATGTCGAGGCGCTGGATACTTGCGAGCACGTCGTTGCCGAGGCCGCCCGCGCCGACCATCGACGCGATGATCACCATCGACAGCGCCATCATGATGGTCTGGTTCACGCCCTGCATGATCGACGGCAGCGCGTTCGGGAACTGCACCTTGTACAGCAGCTGCCACGGCGTGCAGCCGAATGCCTGGCCGGCTTCGACGATCTCGCGGTTCACGTGACGGATGCCGAGGCTCGTCAGGCGCACGGCCGGCGGCATCGCGAAGATCACCGTCGACAGGATCCCCGGCACGCGGCCGAGACCGAACAGCATCGCGGCCGGAATCAGGTAGACGAACGCGGGCATCGTCTGCATCAGGTCGAGGATCGGACGCACGATCGCGGCGACCCACTTGCTCTTCGCGGCCCAGATGCCGAGCGGAATGCCGAGCACGAGGCTGATGATCGTCGACGACAGCGTAAGGCCGAGCGTGATGACCGTCTGGTCCCAGAAGCCCGTCGCGAAGATCAGCAGCAGCGACGCGGTGGTGAACAGCGCGAAGCGCCAGCCCACGCGCCACAAGCCGACGCCGATGAAGATCGCCATCATCAGCCACATCGGGATCGCCTGCAGGCTGTGCTCGACGAAGGCGGCGAGCCCCTCGATCGCGCGGCCGATCGCATCGAACGTCGCCGCGTCATGATCGAGCAGGTAGTGAACGGACTGGTCGACCCAGGTACCGAGCGGAATCATTTCAGACATGGGAGCCTCGCGAACGCGTGATGGCCTTCAGGATAAGAGCGCGGTCGACCGAGCCGCAGTAGCAGCCGTCGTCGTCGACGACGGGCAGTGCATTCGGGCTCGCGACGACGCGCGCGACGACATGTTCGAGCGACGCATCGCGCCGGATGCTTTCGATCGGCCGCACCGACGGCGTGTCCTGACCGATCGCCTCGCGCGTGACGAAGCCGCGGATCTTGCGTGCGGCATCGAGCACGAACGCATATTCGGCACTGCCGTTCAGCGTCGCCGCGACGTTCGCGGCATCGCACTTCGACATGGTCGGCACGGCGCCCGTCTGCATCAGATCGCCCGCCGTCAGATAGCGGCTCGTGTCGATGCCGTCGAAGAACGCGCGCACGTAGTCGTCGGCCGGGTTCGCGATGATGTCCTGCGGCGTGCCGACCTGCACGAGCCGGCCGCCTTCCATGATCGCGATGCGGTTGCCGATGCGCAGCGCCTCTTCCAGATCGTGCGACACGAACATGATCGTGCGGCGCTGTTCCTTCTGCAGTTGCAGCAGCACGTCCTGCATTTCGCGGCGCTTGAGCGGATCGAGCGCGGAGAACGCCTCGTCCATGATCATCAGCGACGGGTTCACGGCCAGCGCGCGGGCCAGGCCGACGCGCTGCTGCATGCCGCCCGACAGCTCGGACGGCAGCTTGTGCGCGAACGGTGCGAGGCCGACCTGCTCGAGCACTTCCATTGCACGGCGTTCGCGTTCCTTCTTGCCGACGCCCGCGACCTCGAGGCCGAATGCGGCATTCGACACCACGGTGCGATGCGGCATCAGCGCGAACGACTGGAACACCATGCTCATGTCCTTGCGGCGCAGCGCGGTCAGCGCCGAGCGGCGTGCCGACGCGACGTCGAGCCCGTCGATCAGCACCTTGCCGGCGCTCGGATCAACCAGCCGGTTCACGAGGCGGATCAGCGTGGATTTGCCGGAGCCGGACAGGCCCATCAGCACGAATATTTCGCCTTCCTGCACGTCGAACGAAACGTTGTGCACACCGACGACCTGACCGGTACGCTTGAGCACATCGTCTTTCGTTGCGCCGGCGGCGAGCATGTCGAGCGCCTGCTGCGGGTTGCTTCCAAATACCTTGCACAGACCTTCGACTACGACCTTGGGGGCATCCATCGAAACCTTCTCCTCGTGTAGCGGGGACTCACGCGTGTGACTCAACGTGCCTACATAGTTGCCAGAAAAAACCCCGACCTGCCGACGAATTACGACAAACGCTTGCGCAAATACGACACACCCCGCAGGCCCGCCCGGCGGGGCGCGGCGCTCGGCGGCCCCCGATTGCGGCGACGCAATACGCGCACAGCCAGCACCGGCGGGCATCACGGGCGTGACTTGTGCGCAGCAGCGCGACGCGCGAGCGGCGGCGTTTTGCGACAACCCGCAAAAACCGCGCGTCGCTTTGCGACAATTCCACGTCCGATCGGACCGTCTCGCCTGCCCGGCGCCGGCAAAAAGAATGGTCGTACGAAAACCGGCGCCGCTAACGCGCGACAGCCATGCTTCGCGGCCCGCCCGCAACCCAGAAAATCCCCCATGGCCATTGTGATACATTCCGGCAAACACGCCGATCGCGACGTCGCCGCGCGCCTTGCGCATGGCGCTGCGCCGGCAGTCCGCGCATGCCGGTTCGCCTGCCGGCCATGCGGAAACAGCCTCGATCGGGCCACGCGACGATCGAAGGACGATAACGAAATGAGAGAGGGAGCAAGGCGATGAATTGGGCTTTTGCCGCAATCGGTTTCATCGTGGGCGGTATCGCCGCATTGTTCGGGGATTTCTCCGCCGCCAACGGCACGCTGCTCGGTGCGGCGGCCGGGTTCTGCATCGGCTACGCGCTGCAGCAACGCAAGCGCACGCACGGCGGTACGACCCCCGACGCGTTCGCGATTTCCGCGACGCCGCAACCCGCTCCCGTGCCGCTCGCCGATCGCGTCGCGCGCCTCGAAGCGACGGTCGACGCGCTCACGCGCGAGCTCGACGTGCTGCGCGGCCAGCTCGCCGGCGCGAGAGCCGGTGCCGCGACGAGCGGCAGCGCCGCGCAGATGCCGTCGACACCGCCCTCCGCCATCACGCCGGCGCCCGCCGCGATCCCGCCTCGACCATCCGTGCAGCCTGCGGTCGCGAGCGCCGGCGTGCCGTCGTCGACGTCCGCGCCCGCTCCCGCGCCGGCAGTCGCCATGCGGACGAGCGCCGCACCGGCCGCCGCCGGCGCACCGACGAGTGCGCCCGCAACGACCACGCCGCCCGCCCCGCCCGAACCCCGCGAACCCGGTATCGCCGAACGCGCGCTCCGCGCCGCGCGCGACTGGCTGCTCGGCGGCAACACGGTCGTGCGCGTCGGCATCATCGTGCTGTTCTTCGGCGTCGCGTTCCTGCTCAAGTACGCGGCCGACAACGACATGCTGCCGATCGAATTCCGCCTGGCCGGCACGGCGCTCGCCGCGGCCGCGCTGCTCGCGATCGGCTGGCGCGTGCGTGCGCGCCGCGCGGCGTACGGTCTCGTGCTGCAGGGTGGCGGCATCGGCATCCTGTACCTGACGATCTTCGCCGCGACCAAGCTCTACACGCTGCTGCCGGTCGGCGCGGCGTTCCCGCTGATGGTCGCGGTGTGCGCGCTGAGTGCGTTCCTCGCGGTGAAGCAGAACGCGCTGCCGCTCGCGTTCATGGGCAGCGCGGGCGGCTTTCTCGCGCCGGTGCTGCTGTCGACCGGCCACGGCAGCCATGTCGCGCTGTTCAGCTACTACGCACTGCTGAACGCAGGCATCTTCGCGATCGCGTGGTTCAAGGCCTGGCGTCCGCTGAACCTGCTCGGCTTCGTGTTCACGTTCACGATCGGCTCGGCGTGGGGCGTGACGGCGTACCGCCCCGCGCTGTTCGCGACCACCGAGCCGTTCCTGATCCTGTTCTTCCTGATGTATGTCGGCATCGCGCTGCTGTACGCGGTGAAACGCGAGCTGGCGCTGCGCCACTATGTCGACGGCACGCTCGTGTTCGGCACGCCGATCGTCGCGACCGCGCTGCAGGCGTCGCTCGTGAAGGACCTGCCGTTCGGGCTCGCATGGAGCGCGGTCGCGCTGTCGGCGTTCTACGTCGCGATCGCCGCCTGGCTCGCGCGGCGCCGCGATCGTCTCGCGCTGCTGTTCGAAGCGATGCTCGCGCTCGCGGTGATCTTCGCGACGCTCGCGGTGCCGCTCGCGTTCTCGGGCCCGACGACCAGTGCCGCGTGGGCGATCGAAGGCGCGGCGATCGTGTGGGTCGGCGTGCGCGAGAAGCGCCTTGCGCCGTTCGGCTTCGGCCTGCTGATGCAGATCGCCGCGGCCGGTGCATTCTTCACGAGCCTGCTCGGCCCGGCCGACACGAACGCGCTGCCGGTGCTCAACAGCGCATACATCGCGATGCTGCTGATCGCGCTCGCCGGGCTGTTCACGGGCTGGTGGCTGCACGGACGCGACGAAGCGCGCGCGTGGCACGCGTGGATGCCGGACGTCGGCGCGGCCGCCGCGGCGTGGGGGCTGCTGTGGTGGCTGAGCGGCGGACTGCACGAGATCCTCGTCTACGCGGGCCGTCACGTCGACCTGCATGCGGACCGGTTCGTCGTCGACGCGACCGCGCTGTTCGGCGCCGGCACCGCGTGGCTCGCGCACGTCGCGCGCCGCAAGCTCGCGTGGCCGATCGCCGAATGGCCGGTACTCGCGCTGACGCCGGTGCTCGCGCTGCTCGCGTTGCGCGCGTTCGATTCGCACGAGGCGCCGCTGTCGGGCATGGGCGCGTTCGCGTGGCCGATGGCCGTCATCGCATGCTATGCGCTGCTGCTGCGGCAGTCGCGCGGCACGGCGGCCGCCGGTCCGGCGGCGAGCGCGGCGGGCGCGGCGGCCATCCCCGTTCCCGTGATCGCGCCGCTGCACACGCTGATGTTCTGGACGTTGTGCGGGCTGTTCTCGCTCGAGGGCTTCTGGCGCCTGCGTGCGTTCGTCCCCGAAGGCGCGTGGAGCTGGAGCGCGTGGGCCTACGGTTTCGGCGCGCTGCTTCTGCTGGTGTCGGGCCCCGGCTCGCGCCTGCGCTGGCCGGTCGCCGCGTTCCCGCGCGCGTATCAGGTATGGGGGGCCGCGCCGCTCGCCGCGCTGCTGTGGCTGTGGAGCATCGCCAGCGTGACGAGCGACGGCGATGCGTCGCCGCTGTTCTGGCTGCCGCTGCTCAATCCGCTGGACGTCGCGCAACTGCTGATCTTCGTCGCGTTCGCCACCTGGCTGCGCCGCCTGAAGACGCTCGGGGTCACCTGGCATCCGCTGGCGGCCGACCTCGCCGCGCTCGCGACCGTGTTCCTGTGGTTCAACGCGCTGCTGCTGCGCACGCTGCATCAGCGTTTCCACCTCGCCTACGACATCGACACCGTGCTGTCGTCGTTCGGCATCCAGCAGGTGTTCATGGTCGGCTGGAGCTTGTTCGCGTTCGCCGGCATGTGGCTGACGCGCCGCAACGGCATCGCGCGCGTGTGCGCGCTGGCGTCGCTGCCGCTGATCGTCGTGATGTGGGCCTGGACCTTCTACGCGAACTTCACGCAGGACGGCGGCAGCTGGGCGCGCATTCCTCTGCTCAATCCGCTCGACCTCGTGCTGGTGGTGGTCTATGCGCTCGCCGCGTCGTGGTTCGTGCGTGCGCGCACGCTCGGCTGGCCGTTCGGCAACTATCGCGTCGAACTGCTCGGCGCGGCCGGCGCAACGGCCTTCCTGTGGCTGAACGCGATCCTGCTGCGCACGCTGCATCACTGGACCGGCGTGCCGTACGCATTCGACGCGATGGCGGAATCGACGCTCGTGCAGGCGTCGGTCTCCGTGTACTGGACGCTCTGCGCGCTCGCGACGATGATCTGGGCCACGCGCCGCGGCTTGCGTCCGCTGTGGTTCGTCGGCGCCGCGCTCCTCGCGCTCACGGTGATCAAGCTGTTCCTGTTCGACCTGTCGCACGTCACCGGCATCGAACGCATCGTGTCGTTCATCGGCATCGGCATCCTGCTGCTGTTGATCGGCTATTTCTCGCCGCTGCCGCCGAAGGCCGCGGCCCAACCGGGCGACACCCAACCATGAAACGACTCGCAGCCCTGCTCGGCCTGAGCCTGCTGACGTCGTTCGCGACGGCCGACGGCGCACCCGGCGCGGAACGCGTCGCCCGACGCTTCTCGCTCGATCTCGACGGCAGCGCCGCGTATTACCAGCTCACCGTGCCGCAGGCCGTCTATGCGGCCAGCCGGCGCGATGATCTCGGCGACGTGCGCGTGTTCAACGGCGCCGGCGAGCCCGTGCCGTATTCGCTCGATGCGCCTGCGGCGGCCGCCGTGCCGCCGGCGCGCACGCCGGTGCACTGGTTCCCGCTGCCGCCCGCGCGCGCCGACGACGGTCAGGCGCCGCTCGGCGTGTCGGTCGCGCCGGACGGCTCGCTGCGCGCGGCCGTCACCGCACCGGCTCGCGCGAAGCATGCGGCCGATCTCGTCGACCTGTCGCATGCGGACGGCGAGGTCGACGCGCTGCTCGTGCATGTGAGCGACGACAGCTACCAGGGCCGTGTCGCCGTCGAAGCGAGCGACGACCTGCGCAGCTGGCGCTCGCTCGGCAGCACGCAACTGCTGAAGGTCGGCCGCGGCGGCGACCTGCTGGTGCAGGAACGCATCGCGCTCGAGGGCGCGGGACCGCGCTACCTGCGGCTCGACTGGCTCGACGGCGCGCCCGCGATCGGATCGATCGAGATCGAAACGCAACCGCACGATGCGCGCACGACGGACTCCGCTGCCGTGCCGCGTCAATGGCGCGAAGCCGTACACGTGCGGGCCGGCGGCGCGCCCGGCGAGTATCTGTTCGATACCGACGGCGCCTATCCGGTCGACCGCGTGCGCATCGACCTGCCGCAACCGAATACGGTTGCGCGCGCAACGCTGCAGAGTCGCCCCGACGCGCAGGCGCCGTGGCGCGAGGTCGCCGGCGCCGTGCTGTTCCGGCTGCAGGGCAAGGGCGGCGAGCAGCGCAACCCGCCGCTGGCGTTTGCGTCGAATCCCGATCGCGCGTGGCGAATCGTCGTCGACATGCGCAACGGCGGGCTCGGCGGCGGCCAGCCGGCCGTCGCGGTCGGCTGGCATCCGGCCGCCCTGACCTTCGTCGCGCGCGGCACGCCGCCGTTCACGCTGGGTGTCGGCAATGCGTCGCTGCCGTCGTCGGCCGTGAGCCGCGATGCACTGCTGGTCGGAATGGCGCCGGAAGTGCGGCCCGCGCGCGTCGGTGCGGCGCTGCCGGCGTCGGCGGTCCCGCCCGGGCCCGCAGCCGATACGGATGCGGCCCGCCGTTACGTGCTGTGGGGTGCGCTGGTCGTCGCGGTCGGCGTGCTCGGCACGATCGCATGGCGCCTCGCACGCGGCGGCGGCGACGCGCCTGCTCGCGACGAGTAGGACCACGCCGGCACGCCGAATCAGGCCGGTGCCGCGCGCACCGTTTGCGCCGTTCCCACCGTCCCCACCGTTCGCACCGCGACGCGGCCGTGCGGACGCGGACGCCACGGCGACGAGCGGCAGCTGGCCGCGCCGGCCGCCCCCATCGCCGGCGAGCGCATACCGCGACGCGCACGCCAGTCGGCCCGGATCGCCGCGATCGTGCGAGACACCCGTGCGTGCGCAATCGCGACAGGCCGCACGACCCGCCGCGATGCCGGCGACATGCGACGCGCGACGCATGCAACGGGACGCCTGCACAGGATCGCGCTGTCGTAGCGCTTGCCGGTGAAGCGCACGATATCGACGACGTCGAAGCCCTGGGCCCGGTAGAACGCCAGCAGATGCGACGCGGGATGCGGCGTATCGAGCGCGAGCAGCGAATAACCGCGCAACGCGGCCCACTGCCCGGCAAACGCGAGCAGCGTCGCACCGATCCCGCCGCCTTGCCAGCCGGGATCGACGGCCACCTGCCGCACGCTCGCGACGCCGTCGCGACGGTACAGCGAACACGGCGACGCCGGATCGGTGGCGTAGAGCGTCATCGTGCCGACGACGCGACCACCAGACACCGCGACATGACATTCACCCGCTTCCGCGCGGCGACGCGTGACCTCCTCGGCCTGGTCGACACACGTACAGTTGAGCCCCATCGCGCCGAGTCGCGCGAACGCACGGTGCAGCAGCGCGGTGAGCTGCGTGTAGCTGTCGACTGCCGGATCGAAGCGCCGCACGACGACCCGGTCGGCGCGCACGGCAGGCGGCGCGGCGGGTGAACGTTCGGCGATCGTGTTCCGGGATATCGACATGGCAGCGCTCCGTGGTCAGGATGACCGAAGTCTAGGAGCGCGCCGCGAGGCGTCGCAAGAAAAAATGTCGTAAAAAAGACGAGAAATCGAAGCGAGGCGATGGCGCGGCGGTGTGCATTTTCATGCGTTCGGCGCCTTCGGACCCGTGGTCGCACATACCGATCGTTGTGCCTGCAAGCAATACGTGACGCGCACTGCGTCGCCGACACCATGCCGCGCGATTCCGGACTCGCGATGCCCCGCGCGAGCGCCCCGCATCGTCGTTGACACACCCGGCGACGCGCTCCAGACTCGCTGATCCTCCACCGCACCGCGAGCACCCATGGTCACCTGCTTCCTTCGCTACGTCATCGATCCGTACAAACTCGAGCAGTTCGAAACCTACGGCAAGATGTGGATTCCGCTCGTCGAGCAATTCGGCGGCACGCACCACGGCTACTTCCTGCCTTCCGAAGGCGCCAGCAACATCGCGCTCGCGATGTTCTCGTTCCCGAGCCTCGCCGAATACGAGCGCTACCGCGAACGCTCGAAGGCCGATCCCGCGTGCCAGGCCGCGTTCCGGTATGCAGAGGAAACGCGCTGCATCGTCAGCTACGAGCGCAGCTTCTTCCGGCCGGTGTTCGAGTAACCCCGCGCATCGCGCCCCCTTTCCGGCGCCGGACGAAAAAAAGCCCCGCCTGCATCCGCGCGGCGGGGCCAACCCATGTCAGTAGAGACATCATGGAGGAGACGGGCCCATCTTATCGAGCGCGGCTCGCCGTCCCAACCAAGCATTTCTGCTATCCATCTGCGTCGCCGCGCGCACGCGCGCCCCGCGTGCCTGGCATATCGATAGAACGAAAAGTCGTTTTCAGAGTGGCGGCGGGGTCGTTACCATCTGGTTTTAAGCCTGTGCTTAGCCGGGCAAGCCATCCCCAAGGAGCGCCCTTTGACTGCATTCGATCAACACCGCCGCCCGTTCGTGGTCGGCATCGGCGGCACCACCCGGGCCGCGTCGTCGACCGAGCGCGCACTGTCGTTCGCGCTGCGCGGCGCGCAAGCCGCCGGCGCACGCACGCGCCTGTTCGACGGCCCGTTCCTGCATACGCTGCCGCACTACGCCCCCGAACACAAGACGCTGACCGACGCGCAGCGAGAACTGATCGACACCGTGCGCGAAGCCGACGCGATCATCATCGCGACGCCCGGCTATCACGGCGGCGTGTCCGGCCTCGTGAAGAACGCGCTCGACACGCTCGAGGAACTGCGCGCCGACGAGCGCCCGTACCTCGACGGCCGCGCGGTCGGCCTGATCGTCACGGCCTACGGCTGGCAAGCCGCCGGCACCGTGCTGACGTCGCTGCGCTCGATCGTCCACGCGCTGCGCGGCTGGCCGACCCCGTTCGGCGCCACCGTAAACACGCTCGAAACGCGCTTCGAAAGCGCCGACAGCTGCTCGGATCCGAAGGTCGTCGCACAGCTCGAGACCGTCGGCTCGCAGGCAGCCGAATTCGCGCTCGCGTTCGCATCGCATCGCGCGGCCACGCACGCCGCATCGGTCGACGCGCTCGCGCCCGTGCTGAAGATCGCCAACCACTAATCCCCGCCTCCCCGCAGCCCGCGCCCGGCCGACGACGTTCGCCGCGCGCGGGCTGCGCGCGTCCGGCCGTCCGGCGCGCATCGCACCGCTGCCGCCCGCTTCATGCCGGCGCCCCACCCCGATAACGATCCGGCCCGCCACGTGATTTGCATTGGCCGAAAGATTGGTTCACGCGGGCCGCGGGTTTTCGTACGCTGAAAGCCCGAACCTTCCATGCGCACGCCATGAACCGCACGATCCGTTACAAGGGCTACGAAGTCGCCCCCGCCGCCGCCCGGCTGCCGAACGGGCTGTTCGCCGCGAACCTGACGATCGAGAAGGCAAGCGGCGGCCCGTCGCCGCGCGCCGTATCGTTCGACGCGATCGATTTCTTCTTCGAAGAGGAACACGCGCTCGCGTATGCGTCCCGCTGGGGACGCCTCTGGGTCGACACGCAGGCCTGAGCGCGGCACCCGGCAGCGCAGGGCTGCTCGAAAATACGCGATTACGGAAGCTATGCAAGAATCTTTCATCTCGTAATCGCATAACAACAGCCATGTCCGACACGCTGCAGGAAGACCATGCAGCGGCAGATCACGCCATGCGCAACTGGACCTTCGCACGTCAAGGTCCGGTCAGGATCGGTTCCGATGCGCACCGGCAAATGTTCTGCCGCATGCTGCTCGATACGCACAACCCGTACAAACCGGCCGTCATCGACTGGCCGCCGCTCAAGCCCGACGAACTCAAGCGGCTCACGTCGCTGCCGATCTGGGACATCGCCGTGCAGACCGAAGGCCGCGCGTCGATCCGCGTCGCCACCTTCGCGGCAACCGTCGGCGATCCGCTGCTGCGCCGGGCGCTCGAGATGGACGGCGCCGAGGAGGCTCGGCACAAGGTCGTGCTGTCGAAGCTGGTCCACGCATACGGCATCAAGCTCGCCCCCGAACCGGCCTATCCGGCACCGAAGGACCCCGAGTGGTCGTGGATGGTGACCGGCTTCAGCGAATGCATCGACAGTTTCTTCGCGTTCGGCCTGTTCCGCTCCGCGCAGCGCTCCGGCTATTTCCCGCCCGAACTCGTCGACACCTTCGAGCCCGTGATCCAGGAGGAAGGCCGGCACATCCTGTTCTTCGTGAACTGGTATGCGTGGTACTGGCGGAGTTTGCCGTGGTGGCGCCGGCCGTGGTTCTTCGCACGGGTGGCGGCCGTGTGGGCATTCCTGATCCGGGAACGCATCGGCATCGCGCGCGGGATCGATGCGGACGGCGTCGCGCACGACGCGAACTTTCCGGCGACGAGCACCGCCGACATCGGCGATGCGCTGAATCCGCGCGAACTGATCGAACTGTGCGTCAGCGAGAACGACCGGCGCATGGCCGGGTACGACAAACGGCTGCTGCGCCCGATGTTCGTGCCGCGCATGGCGCGCCTCGCGCTGCGATTCATGCGGAAATAAGGCTGCGGCGGCGGGTTGCCGGCGGTGCACGCCGGCCGCCGGCGCATTGTCCGGGACGATGTACTGTGCCGCCCGGACCGGGTGGCAGAACAGGGTCGCGTTGCCGCGGCTGCCATCCTCACCGTGGTTCACCCTTCCGGACGAAAACGAACCACCCCCCGGCTCGCATCCGGCGATTTGGGCGCGGCATCACGCCAGCCAACGGACACCCATCAGCCTGACGGTGCTGCTCCGACGCGCTTGCGTATCGTCTTTCTCTCCCGCGGAATGCCCCCTTGCCAGCACGGTCGAGTCACCGTGAAGCAGATCCGGGTTTCCTGCTCGCGGCTCCCCGTTGCTCCCCTTCGTTCGCGTCTTCAGCCGTCATCGTGGACGCCCCGCCACCTCATCGCAACGACTCCGGGTGCAAGACTGCCCGGCGCGGGCGATCTGGCACCTCGTCTCCCCTGCCCCAACCCGTCATATGAAGTACGTCAATTGAACAGATTCCGAACTGGAATCCCAATCGCCGTACCAATGCACCTGTAGCACTTTTTTACAACTTTGTGAAACCGGCGCCGGGGAAGGCCCGCCCCACGGGCGCGCGCGGCCGATGAGATGCGCAAACCAGCATAATCAGACAATCCGTGGCTCATGTTTTTTTGATTTACCGGCAAACCAATAAATACAATTAAAAATTCACATCAAATCTCGTATTAATAAATTAACAAGAGCCTCGAATGCATACGAGCCAGCGTCCCGCCTGGCATTACAACTCAGAAAGGCAAACGTTTGCCGCAAACGTTTGTCGTTTCATTTGTCTTACTTTTTTGGTTAACCAATGTGCGGCACCACACACAAAACCACGTCACAACGTTGATTTTTATGGTTTTTTTCATCCATCACCGCATCCGCACGAGACCTTCACTCCACCTTCCAGTCATTTTCAATTTTCTTACACACCAACATCTCAAAACACGATCTATTAACCATCTTTTAACTTCCAAAACCTTCGATTTATCACTGTTTGTCAATCTCAAAATATCGCCTCAAATAAACTCCGCCCATCAATTTTAAGATTCGCGCGAGCGCACGGCAGATTCATCTAACGAAAGAGACCGGTGTGTGGCGTGCTTATTTGGAGGTAGTAGGACATGAACCGCACGTACCGCTCGATCTGGAACGAAGCCCTTGGCGCCTGGGTCGCGGCATCCGAACACGATTCGGCACGGGGCAAGCCGAACAAGTCGGCCGTCGTGAAGGCCGTGGCAACCGTTGCGCTCGTCGCGGGGGCGACCGTCGGCAACGTCGCGCACGCACAGTACTCCGCAGGCGGCGCAGGCGGCTCGGTCATAGCCTCGGGCGCCCAGGCGATCGCCATCGGCGGCAACTCGGGCAGTACGACCACGGCCAGCGGCGCAACGTCGATCGCGATCGGCGCGAACGCGACCGCATCGGGCAGCTATTCACAGGCGTTCGGCCAGCGTTCCGTAGCCACCGGGTCAAGCGCGATCGGCATCGGCTCCGGCTCGACCGCGCTCAATACCGGCGCCACTGCGGTCGGCAACGACGCGACGGCATCGGGCACCAGCTCAATCGCGCTCGGCGGCGGCAACAGCTCGGGCACGGGCGGCGCCATCGCTGCGGGCACCAACGCAATCGCGATCGGCCGGTTCTCGAACGTCAACGCCGCGACGACGTCGGGCATTGCGATCGGCGCGAATGCAACCGTCACGTCGACTGGTACCAATGGCACCGCGCTCGGTTCGGGCGCCACCGCTGCCGGCTCCGGCGCATCCGCCATCGGCAATGGCGCAACGGCAACGGGCGCCAATGCGATCGCGCTCGGCGGCACGGCCAACTACGCATCCAGCGTCGCGATCGGTGCCGGCAGCGTGACCGGCGCGGCAGCGCCGACGGGAACGGGTTATCTGACGGGCAGCGCCGCGCCGACATCGGAAGTGTCGGTCGGCAGCGCGACGGCCCTGCGTCGCATCACGAACGTCGCCGACGGCTCGGCACCGCAGGACGCGGTCACGGTGGCCCAGCTCAGCACCGGAATGAGCACGACGACGAGCGCGATCAGCAGCCTGTCGACGTCGGCGTCGACGGGACTCTCGTCGGCTAACAGCTCGATCAGCTCGCTGTCCACCTCGACTTCGACGGGCATCAACTCGCTGTCCACCGGCCTGAGCTCGACCAACAGCTCGGTCGCGTCGCTGTCGACCTCCACGTCGACCGGTCTCTCGTCGGCTAACAGCTCGATCGGCTCGCTTTCCACTTCGACCTCGACGGGCATCAATTCGCTGTCCACGGGCCTGAGCTCGACCAACAGCTCGGTTACGTCGCTGTCGTCGTCCACGTCGACCGGTCTGTCGTCGGCTAACAGTTCGATCGGCTCGTTGTCCACCTCGACCTCGACGGGGATCAACTCGCTGTCCACGGGCCTGAGCTCAACCAACAGCTCGGTCGCGTCGCTGTCGACTTCCACGTCGACCGGTCTGTCGTCGGCTAACAGCTCGATCAGCTCGCTCTCGACCGGCCTCAGCTCGACCAACAGCTCGGTCGCTTCGCTGTCATCTTCCACGTCGACGGGTCTGTCGTCGGCTAACAGCTCGATCAGCTCGCTGTCCACCTCGACTTCGACGGGCATCAATTCGCTGTCCACGGGCCTCAGCTCGACCAACAGCTCGGTCGCTTCGCTGTCGTCGTCCACGTCGACCGGTCTGTCGTCGGCAACCAGCTCGATCAGTTCGCTGTCCACCTCGACCTCGACGGGCATCAACTCGCTGTCCACTGGCCTGAGCTCGACCAACAGCTCGGTTACGTCGCTTTCGTCGTCCACGTCGACCGGCCTGTCGTCGGCTAACAGTTCGATCAGCTCGCTGTCCACCTCGACTTCGACCGGCATCAACTCGCTGTCCACGGGCCTGAGCTCGACCAATAGCTCGGTTACGTCGCTTTCGTCGTCCACGTCGACCGGTCTGTCGTCGGCTAACAGCTCGATCAGTTCGCTGTCCACCTCAACCTCGACGGGGATTAGCTCGCTGTCCACCGGCCTGAGCTCGACCAACAGCTCGGTCGCGTCGTTGTCGACTTCCACGTCGACCGGCATCAACTCGCTGTCCACTGGCCTGAGCTCGACCAACAGCTCGGTCGCTTCGCTGTCGTCGTCCACATCGACCGGCCTGTCGTCGGCAAACAGCTCGATCGGCTCGCTGTCCACTTCGACTTCGACCGGCATCAACTCGCTTTCCACCGGCCTGAGCTCGACCAACAGCTCAGTCGCGTCCCTGTCGACCTCCACGTCAACCGGCCTCTCGTCGGCAAACAGCTCGATCGGCTCGCTGTCCACTTCGACTTCGACCGGCATCAACTCGCTGTCCACGGGCCTCAGCTCGACCAACAGCTCAGTCGCGTCCCTGTCGACCTCCACGTCGACCGGCCTCTCGTCGGCAAACAGCTCGATCGGCTCGCTGTCGACCGGCCTGAGTTCGACCAACAGCTCGGTCGCGTCCCTGTCGACCTCCACGTCGACCGGCCTCTCGTCGGCAAACAGCTCGATCGGCTCGCTGTCGACCGGCCTGAGTTCGACCAACAGCTCGGTCGCTTCGCTGTCGTCGTCCACGTCGACGGGCCTGTCGTCGGCTAATAGCTCGATCGGCTCGCTGTCCACTTCGACCTCGACGGGCATCAACTCGCTTTCCACGGGCCTGAGCTCGACCAACAGCTCGGTTACGTCGCTTTCGTCGTCCACGTCGACCGGCCTCTCATCGGCCAACAGCTCGATCAGCTCGCTCTCGACCGGCCTCAGTTCGACCAACAGCTCGGTGGCTTCGCTGTCGTCGTCCACGTCGACCGGCCTCTCGTCGGCTAACAGCTCGATCAGCTCGCTGTCCACTTCGACCTCGACGGGGATCAACTCGCTGTCCACCGGCCTGAGCTCGACCAACAGTTCGGTTGCTTCGCTCTCGACGTCCACGTCGACCGGTCTCTCATCGGCCAACAGCTCGATCAGCTCGCTCTCGACCGGCCTCAGTTCGACCAACAGCTCGGTGGCTTCGCTGTCGTCGTCCACGTCGACCGGCCTCTCGTCGGCAAACAGCTCGATTTCGTCGCTCTCCACCTCGACCTCGACCGGCATCAACTCACTGTCCACCGGCCTCAGCACGGTCACGACCAAGACCGACAATCTCGGCACCAGCACGGCCTCCGCCCTCGGCGGCGGTGCGAAGTACGATCCGACGACCGGAACGGTTTCCGCTCCGGCGTACACGACGTACAACGCGAATGGCACGACGTCGACCGCCAGCAGCGTCGGCTCGGCGATCGACAGCATCAACAGCGAGGGCATCAAGTACTTCCACGCGAAGTCGACGGCAGCCGACAGCCAGGCGCTCGGCACCGACTCGGTCGCGATCGGCCCGAATGCCATCGCCAACAACACCGGCGACGTCGCACTCGGCAGCGGCTCCGTCACCGACACGCCCCACGCGACGCCAACGGGTACCGTCGGCGGCGTGACCGCCACGTTCGCGGGCGGCAATCCGAGCAGCGTGGTGAGCGTCGGCGACGCGGCCACGGGCACCACGCGTCAGATCACCAACGTCGCAGCAGGTCAGATCACGCCGACCAGCACGGACGCGATCAACGGCTCCCAACTCTTCGCGACCAATTCCATCGTGGATTCGCTGTCGACGACAGTGTCGTCGTCCAGCAGCGCAATCTCGTCGCTGTCGACCGGCATCACTTCGTTGTCCACGGGCCTCAGCTCGACCGATAGCTCGGTCGCTTCGCTGTCGACCTCCACGTCGACTGGCCTCTCGTCGGCTAACAGCTCGATCAGCTCGTTGTCCACGTCGACTTCGACGGGTATCAGCTCGCTGTCGACCGGCCTGAGCTCGACCGATAGCTCGGTGGCTTCGCTGTCGACCTCCACGTCGACCGGTCTCTCGTCGGCTAACAGCTCGATTTCGTCGCTGTCCACCTCGACTTCGACGGGTATCAGCTCGTTGTCGACGGGCCTGAGCTCGACCGATAGCTCGGTGGCTTCGCTCTCGACTTCGACGTCGACCGGCCTGTCGTCGGCAAACAGCTCGATCAGCTCTTTGTCCACGTCGACCTCGACGGGCATCAACTCGCTGTCGACGGGCCTCAGCTCGACCGATAGCTCGGTCGCTTCGCTGTCGACCTCCACGTCGACCGGTCTCTCGTCGGCTAACAGCTCGATTTCGTCGCTGTCCACGTCGACTTCGACAGGTATCAGCTCGCTGTCCACCTCGACTTCGACGGGTATCAGCTCGTTGTCGACGGGCCTCAGCTCGACCGATAGCTCGGTGGCTTCGCTCTCGACTTCGACGTCGACCGGCCTGTCGTCGGCTAACAGCTCGATCAGCTCGCTGTCCACCTCGACTTCGACGGGTATCAGCTCGTTGTCGACGGGCCTCAGCTCGACCGATAGCTCGGTCGCTTCGCTGTCGACCTCGACGTCGACTGGCCTGTCGTCGGCAAACAGCTCGATCAGCTCGCTGTCCACGTCGACCTCGACCGGCATCGGCTCGCTGTCGACCGGCCTGAGCTCGACCGATAGCTCGGTCGCTTCACTCTCGACTTCGACGTCGACCGGCTTGTCCTCAGCAACCAGCTCGATCAGCTCGCTGTCCACCTCGACTTCGACGGGTATCGGCTCGTTGTCGACCGGCCTCAGCTCGACCGACAGCTCGGTGGCGTCGCTGTCGACCTCGACGTCGACTGGCCTGTCGTCGGCAACCAGCTCGATTAGCTCGTTGTCTACCTCGACCTCGACCGGCATCAGCTCGTTGTCGACCGGCCTGAGCTCGACCGATAGTTCGGTCGCTTCGCTGTCGACCTCGACGTCGACCGGCTTGTCGTCGGCAACCAGCTCGATCAGCTCGCTGTCCACCTCGACTTCGACCGGTATCAGCTCGCTGTCGACGGGCCTGAGCTCGACCGATAGCTCGGTCGCCTCGCTGTCGACCTCCACGTCGACTGGCCTCTCCTCGGCAACCAGCTCGATCAGCTCGCTGTCCACTTCGACTTCGACGGGGATCAGCTCGCTGTCGACGGGCCTCAGCTCGACCGATAGCTCGGTCGCTTCGCTGTCGACCTCCACGTCGACTGGCCTGTCCTCGGCTAACAGCTCGATCGGCTCGTTGTCCACTTCGACTTCGACGGGGATCAGCTCGTTGTCGACGGGCCTCAGCTCGACCGATAGCTCGGTCGCTTCGCTGTCGACTTCCACGTCGACCGGCCTCTCGTCAGCAACCAGCTCGATTAGCTCGTTGTCTACCTCGACTTCGACGGGGATCAGCTCGCTGTCGACGGGCCTGAGCTCGACCGATAGCTCGGTCGCTTCGCTGTCGACGTCGACGTCGACTGGCCTCTCGTCGGCAACCAGCTCGATTTCGTCGCTGTCCACCTCGACCTCGACCGGCCTGTCGTCGGCTAACAGTTCGATCAGCTCGTTGTCCACGTCGACCTCGACGGGTATCAGCTCGCTGTCGACCGGCCTGAGCTCGACCGATAGCTCGGTCGCTTCGCTGTCGACCTCCACGTCGACTGGCCTCTCGTCGGCTAACAGCTCGATCAGCTCGTTGTCCACGTCGACTTCGACCGGCATCAGCTCGCTGTCGACGGGCCTGAGTTCGACCGATAGCTCGGTCGCTTCGCTGTCGACGTCGACGTCGACTGGCCTCTCGTCGGCAACCAGCTCGATTTCGTCGCTGTCCACCTCGACCTCGACCGGCCTGTCGTCGGCTAACAGTTCGATCAGCTCGTTGTCCACGTCGACCTCGACGGGTATCAGCTCGTTGTCGACGGGCCTGAGCTCGACCGATAGCTCGGTCGCTTCGCTGTCGACCTCCACGTCGACCGGCCTCTCGTCGGCGACCAGCTCGATCAGTTCGCTGTCCACGTCGACCTCGACCGGCATCAGCTCGTTGTCGACCGGCCTGAGCTCGACCGATAGCTCGGTGGCTTCGCTGTCGACGTCGACGTCGACTGGCCTCTCGTCGGCAACCAGCTCGATCGGCTCGCTGTCCACCTCGACCTCGACGGGGATCAGCTCGCTGTCGACCGGCCTGAGCTCGACCGATAGCTCGGTCGCTTCGCTGTCGACCTCCACGTCGACTGGCCTGTCCTCGGCTAACAGCTCGATCGGCTCGTTGTCCACTTCGACTTCGACAGGGATCAGCTCGCTGTCGACCGGCCTCAGCTCGACCGATAGCTCGGTGGCTTCGCTGTCGACGTCGACGTCGACTGGCCTCTCGTCGGCAACCAGCTCGATCAGCTCGTTGTCCACCTCGACCTCGACGGGGATCAGCTCGTTGTCGACCGGCCTGAGCTCGACCGATAGCTCAGTGGCTTCGCTGTCGACGTCCACGTCGACCGGCTTGTCGTCGGCAACCAGCTCGATCGGCTCGTTGTCCACGTCGACCTCGACCGGTATCAGTTCGCTGTCGACCGGCCTCAGCTCGACCGATAGCTCGGTCGCCTCGCTGTCGACTTCCACGTCGACTGGCCTGTCCTCGGCTAACAGCTCGATCGGCTCGTTGTCCACGTCGACCTCGACCGGCATCAGCTCGTTGTCGACCGGCCTGAGCTCGACCGATAGCTCGGTCGCTTCGCTGTCGACTTCCACGTCGACCGGCTTGTCCTCGGCGACCAGCTCGATTTCGTCGCTGTCCACGTCGACTTCGACGGGTATCAGCTCGCTGTCGACCGGTCTGAGCTCGACCGATAGCTCGGTGGCTTCGCTCTCGACTTCGACGTCGACCGGCCTGTCGTCGGCAACCAGCTCGATCAGCTCACTGTCCACCTCGACCTCGACCGGCATCAGCTCGCTGTCGACCGGCCTGAGCTCGACCGATAGCTCGGTGGCTTCGCTCTCGACTTCGACGTCGACCGGCCTGTCGTCGGCTAACAGCTCGATCGGCTCGCTGTCCACGTCGACTTCGACGGGCATCAGCTCGCTGTCGACCGGCCTCAGCTCGACCGATAGCTCGGTCGCTTCGCTGTCGACCTCCACGTCGACGGGCCTGTCCTCGGCGACCAGCTCGATCAGCTCGCTGTCCACCTCGACCTCGACCGGCATCAGCTCGCTGTCGACCGGCCTCAGCTCGACCGATAGCTCGGTCGCTTCGCTGTCGACCTCCACGTCGACGGGCCTCTCGTCGGCGACCAGCTCGATCAGTTCGCTGTCCACGTCGACCTCGACCGGCATCAGCTCGTTGTCGACCGGCCTGAGCTCGACCGATAGCTCGGTCGCTTCACTGTCGACGTCGACGTCGACTGGCCTCTCGTCGGCAACCAGCTCGATCAGCTCGCTGTCCACCTCGACCTCGACCGGCATCAGCTCACTGTCGACGGGCCTCAGCTCGACCGACAGCTCGATCGCGTCCCTGTCGACCTCCACGTCGACCGGCCTCTCGTCGGCAACCAGCTCGATCAGCTCACTCTCGACCTCGACCTCGACGGGTATCAGCTCGCTGTCGACCGGCCTCAGCTCGACCGATAGCTCGGTCGCCTCGCTGTCGACCTCCACGTCGACCGGCCTCTCGTCGGCAACCAGCTCGATCAGCTCGCTGTCCACGTCGACCTCGACGGGTATCAGCTCGCTGTCGACCGGCCTCAGCTCGACCGATAGCACCGTGGCATCGCTCTCGACCTCCACATCGACCGGCCTCTCGTCGGCAACCAGCTCGATCAGCTCGCTGTCGACTTCGACCTCGACGGGCCTGTCGTCCGCGACCAGTTCGATCGGCTCGCTGTCCACCAGCCTCAGCTCGACCAACAGCTCGCTGACGTCGTTGTCCACGTCGACCGCAAGCAGCGTCACGTCGCTGTCGACGGGCCTGAGCTCGACCGACAGCTCGGTCGCCTCGCTGTCGACTTCGACGTCGACCGGCCTCTCGTCGGTGACCAGCTCGATCAGCTCGCTGTCCACGTCGACCTCGACCGGCCTGTCGTCGGCAACCAGCTCGATCAACTCGTTGTCCACCTCGACCTCGACCGGTCTCTCGTCGGCCACCAGCACGATCCTGTCGCTGTCCACGTCGACCTCGACCGGTCTCTCGACGGCCACCAGCTCGATCACGTCGCTGTCCACCTCGACCTCGACCGCGATCGAAGCCGCGAAGACGCACTACTACAGCGTCAACGACAACGGCACGCAGCAAGGCAACTACGCCAACGACGGCGCGACGGGCGTCAACTCGCTGGCAGCCGGCGTGAACGCCAGCGCGGCAGGCGCCAGCAGCGTGGCAGTCGGCGACGGTTCGAACGCGCAGACGGCGGGCGCGGTCGCCATCGGCCAGAACGCTTCGGCCACCGGCGGCAAGGCGGTGTCGATCGGCTCCGGCAACACGGCGAGCGGCGACGGCGCGGTCGCGATCGGCGACCCGAGCATCGCGACGGGCACCGGCGCAGTCGCTCTGGGCGCGAACGACACGGCGACCGGCACCGGCGCAGTGGCACTCGGCAACGCGAACACGGCAACCGGCAACAGCGCGCTCGCCCTCGGCAGCGCAAACCAGGCCACCGCGGACAACACGATCGCGCTCGGCAATCAGGCGACGGCCAGCGCGATCGGCGCCCAGGCCTACGGCTCGAACGCGAAGGCCACGGCAACCGACGCCCTCGCCTTCGGCACGAACGCGCAGGCCAATGTCGCCAACTCGATCGCGATGGGCGCGAACTCGACCACGGGCAACGCCGTCGGCGTGTCGAGCGTCACGGTCGGCGGCGTCACGTACCCGGTCTACGGCACCTCGCCAGTGGGCGTCTTCAGCGTCGGCGCACCCGGTGCGGAACGCCAGATCACGAACGTCGCGGCAGGCCAGGTATCGGCCACCAGCACGGATGCGATCAACGGCAGCCAGCTCAACGCGACGAACCAGGCGGTCAACAGCCTGTCCACGTCGACCGCGTCGAACATCGCGTCGCTGTCGACCGGCATCGGTTCGCTGTCGACGGGCCTCAGCTCGACGAACAGCAATCTCACGTCGCTGTCCACGTCGACCTCGACGGCGATCAACTCGCTGTCGACGGGCCTCAGCTCGACGAACAGCAACCTGACGTCGCTGTCCACGTCGACCTCGACCGGCATCGGCTCGCTGTCGACCGGCCTGAGCACGACGAACAGCACGGTGGCTTCGCTGTCGACCGGCGTGACGAACCTCGGCGATCAGGTGAACCAGTTGTCGACCACGATCAACAACAACACGACGCGTGCGACGAACAACACCGCCATCGCGGCCGACATGAACGGCACCGGCACCGACCGGCCGACCGTCACCGCCGGCTCGAACTCAGTGGCGATCGGCGCGAATTCGAACGACGGCGGTCGCTCGAACGTGGTGTCGGTCGGCAGCGACACGCAGCAGCGCCAGATCACGAACGTCGCGCCGGGTACGCAAGGCACCGACGCGGTGAACGTGAACCAGCTGACGCAGGTGCAGACGACGCTGTCGACCGCCTTGTCCGGCCAGCAAGGGCAGATCAACGCGCTGGGTTCGCAACTGCAGCAGACCGACCAGATGGCGAAGCAGGGTATCGCGGCCGTCGGCGCGATGGCGTCGATCCCGCAGCTCGATCGCGACGCCAACTTCGGGATGGGTATCGGCACGTCGACCTTCCTCGGCCAGAAGGCGATGGCGGTCAACATGCAGGCGCGCATCACGGAGAACCTGAAGGCGTCGATCAACGGCGGCTTCAGCGGCGGTCAGAAGGTGATCGGCGCCGGCATGCTGTACCAGTGGAAGTAACCCGTCGCGCCGCCACGCCGCCGGCTCGCGAGCCGGCGGCGCCAGGGGGCCCCGACGGCAGGACGAGCCCGCCGCGCAACGCGCGGCGGGCTTCAGTCAACCCAAGTATTGAGGACGTAACCGTGAACAAACTCGCTCTTGCGCTCGCGCTTTCCGCGCTGGCCCTCGCCGCGTGCTCGACCGCATCCGGCCCGACCTTCAGCGCCTCCGAACTGCAGCCGCGCGACGGCGTGCGCACCTTCCAGGTGGACTGCCACGGCCTGCTGTCGGGTCCGCAGACCTGCATGAAGGCCGCCCGCAAGATCTGCGGCGACCAGCCCGTGCGCGTCGTCGATTCCGCCCGCGCGCTGCGCGACAATTCCGATCCCGCGACGCTGGTGTTCCAGTGCGGCGCCGCGCCGGCCCAAGCTGCGTCGGCGGCCGAGCCGGCCCCCGCGCCCGCCGCGGTCGAACACGTCAACCTCGCGGGCGACGCGCTGTTCGCGACGGGCCTGGCCACGCTCACGCCGGCCGCTCGCGCGTCGCTCGACAAGCTGCTGAACGAACGCGAAGACCGCACGTACACGCAGGTG
Organism: Burkholderia sp. BCC1998; assembly: GCF_905339875.1. Lineage (NCBI taxonomy): Bacteria > Pseudomonadati > Pseudomonadota > Betaproteobacteria > Burkholderiales > Burkholderiaceae > Burkholderia > Burkholderia sp. BCC1998. Next base: position 76,282 of record NZ_CAJPHE010000011.1, on the reverse strand, counting down.
ACGGTCACCGGCCATACGGATTCGGTCGGCAACGACGCCGCCAATCTCGCGCTGTCGAAGCGCCGCGCGGAAACCGTCGCAAGCTACCTGAAGGCACACGGACTGAAAGCGCAGGCCGTGTCGGTCACGGGCCGCGGCAGTGCCGATCCGGTCGCGTCCAACGCGACGGCCGAAGGCCGCGCGAGCAACCGCCGCGTCGAGATCTCGCTGCAGCGCTGAGCAGCCGGCCGTCGCGGCCCCGGCGCACCCCGCGCCCGCACGCGACGGCCTTGACCGGCAACGCGCAGCCGCCCCGGCGGCCACCCCGCCCGACCGCACCGACCCCGCTTCGCCGGGGCCCCGGCTCCCGCGCGGGCGGCTATGTCAAAGTTCGTCAGGCCCCCTCCACAAAACGGCGCCTTCCGTGCCACAATCGCCGCAGACAGCTGCCGAGGCGTTCCGCCCGCGTCGCGCGCCGTGACCCGCCCGACGACACACCGGAATCCGGCGGCCGCCCCGCGATCCGCGCCGCTCGACGCATATTCCGGCGCGCGCCGGCGCGAACACAACCACGACAATCCACGGCGCGCCGTTTCGCGGCCACGGCCGAACGCACGACGCCGCAGAGGAAACCAACCGGTGACGGACATCAATCAAGCCGCCTCGGGCGGCACCCGCAAGCAACGGCCGGCCGTCGGCATCTCGCTGTTTGCGCGGGACGGCCAGGCGATCTGGGAAAACGGCATTCACCAGAACATCGCGTTCCTCGCGATGATGCTCAAGCGCTCCGATCGCGTCGGCCCCATCTATTTCCTGAACGGCGGCGACGCCAACGCGTTTCCGTCCGGCCTCGATCTCGACGGCCTCGACGTGCCGCTCGTGAAGCCTTCCGACGTCACGCACGACCTCGACGTCGTGATCGAGATGGGCGCGCAATTGCCGCTCGAATGGCGCAGGCACATGAAGGCGCTCGGCAAGAAACTCGTCGCCTTCTTCTGCGGACACGTCTACGCCGGCTTGGGTGAAACACCGATCTTCGGCAAGCCGTCGGGACACATCTTCAACGACACGCCGTTCGACGAAGTATGGCTGCTGCCGCAGTACGAGAAGACCGGCGCACCGATGCTGCAAACCCTGTTGCGCGCGCCGGTGCACCTGATGCCGCATATCTGGTCGCCGTACTTCCTCGATCGCCGCATCGCCGCGCTGGCGAGCGAAGGCCTGACGTTCGGCTATCGGCCCGGCCGTCGCCCGTGGAATCTCGCCACGCTCGAGCCGAACATCTCGGTCGTGAAGTCCTGCCACTACCCGATGCTCGCGTGCGACGAGCTCTACCGCGCACATCCGGACGCCGTGCAGCATCTGTTCGTCGTCAACTCGATGCACATGAAGGCCCATCCGACCTTCTTGCACTTCGCGAACAGCCTCGACCTCGTACGCCAGCACAAGGCGACGTTCGAGCCGCGCATCGACCTGCCGGGCTTCATGGCGCGCCATGCGGACGCCGTCGTGTCCCACCACTGGGAAAACGCGCAGAACTATCTGTACTACGACGTGCTGTACGGCGGCTATCCGCTGATCCACAACTCGACGCTGATCGGCGACGCCGGCTACTACTACCCGGACTTCGATTCCGCCGCGGGCGGCCGCGTGCTGCTCGATGCCTGGCTGCATCACGACGAGCAGCTCGACGACTACCGCGCGAAAGCCGACCGGCTGCTGCGGTCGGTCTCGATCGACAACCCCGCGAACCTCGACGCGTTCGTCTCGCGTCTGGTCGCCTGAACCGGAGAATACGCATGTCGGACTCCAATGCCCGTCAAGCGCCCGGCGAGGGCAAGCGTCTCGTCGTCGGCGTGTCGCTGTTCGTGCGCGGCGCCGGCCAGTCGCTGTGGGAAAACGGCATCTTCCAGAACTGCCTGCTGCTGATCCTGCTGCTGCGCCAGTCGCCGCTCGTCGCGGAAGCCGTGATGGTGAACGGCGGCGAACAGCTCGCCGATCCGCAGATGATGCTCGGCGAATGGGACGTGCCGCTGCTGTCGATGGACGAAGCGCTCGAGCGCTGCGACGTGCTGATCGAAATGAGCGCGCAGTTCGGCGCCGACTACCTGCGCGCGTTCCGCGACCGCGGCGGCAAGGTCGTCACGATGCGGGTCGGCAACGACTACGTGATCGACATCGAACGCGCGATGTTCGACAAGCCGTCGGGCTTCCTGTTCTCGGGCGCGCCGTACGACGCGGTCTGGACGATTCCGGAATTCGAGCGCTCGTGCCTGCATTATTACCAGACGGGCCTGCGTGCGCCGGTGACGATCGTCCCGCACATCTGGCATCCGATGCTGTTCGACAAGGCACGCGCGACGCTCGGCGCCGGTTTGTCGTTCGGCTATCAGCCCGGCAAGCCGCGCTGGCGCGTGACGATGTTCGAGCCGAACATCTGCATGGTGAAGACGAGCATCATCCCGATGCTGGTGACCGAGGAAGCGTATCGCGCGAAGCCCGATTTCGTCGAATTCGTGCGCGTATGCAATACGCTGCACCTGAAGGAACATACGACGTTCGTTCATTTCGCGAAGAGTCTCGACATCGTGAACCACGGGATCACGACGTTCGAAAGCCGCTACGCGGTGTACGAGTTCATGGCCGCCTACGGCGACGCGGTGGTGTCGCACACGTGGGAAAACGCGCAGAACTACCTGTACTACGAACTGCTGTACGGCGACTATCCGCTGATCCACAACTCGCCGTTCCTCGGCAAGGCCGGGTATTTCTATCCGGACTTCGACTGCCAGGCCGGCGGCCGCGCGCTGCTGCAGGCATTTGCCGAACACGACGCGAATCTCGATGCATACCGCGAGCAATCGAAGCACGTGCTCGACTCGGTCAGCATCTACAACCCCGACAACGTCGCCGCGTATTCCGACGCGATCGCGTCGCTCTATCGCGACGCTTGACGCGCCACCTTCTCCGGACTCCGACATGAACGCACACCCGCCTCTCTCCCGCACGAAATGGCTGATCGGCTGCGCCGTCGCCTCGATCGCGATCGGCGCACACGCGCAATCCGGCGACGAATCGGCGGACGCGCTGCTGCGCGATGCAGATGCAGTCTTCAAACAGCTCGACGCCGGTCAGTACGGCGCGGTGTGGACCGGCTCCGCCGGGTTCGTGAAGGCGCGCATCAAGCAGGACCAGTTCGCCGCGGACATGCAGCGCGCGCGCCAGTCGGTCGGCATGGTCAGCCATCGCGGCTGGGCGCAGATCACGCGGATTCGCTACACGAATTCATCGTCGATGCCCGACGGGCTTTATGCGAATGTCGACTATGCGACGACGCTCACGACCGGGACGACCGTGTACGAAAAGCTGAGCTTTCGCCTCGACGACGACGGCTTCTGGCACCTGACCGGCTACGTGCCGCGCCAGTCGCAGAACTACACGCCTTGAACCGCGCACCGTCCGCCCGGAGCCGCCGATGAAAATCAATGTCGCGATTACGATGAACGTGCAGCGCGACGCGACGCAGTCGATCTGGTACAACGGCGCGAACCAGCATTGCGTGTACCTGTACATGCTGCTGAAGCGCTCGCCGCTGATCGGCGAAGTGTGGCTCGCGCACGACGACGGCATCGCCGACTACCCGCAGGCGCTGATGATGGACGCGTTCGGCGACGCGCTGCGCCCGCTGTCGGCGATCGTCCACCAGACCGACCTGCTGATCGAGATGAACGCGTTCGTCGACCCGTCGCACACGGACGCGGTGCGCCGGCGCGGCGGCAAGTGCGTGTCGTACCGCTTCGGCAACGACTACGTGATCGCGGTCGAGACGATCAACTTCGAGAAGAACAACTGGCGGCCGAACCCGAACCGCGTGCAGTTCGACGAGATCTGGACCAACCCGCAGCACATGCACACGTGCGCGGCCTACTTCCAGGCCGTATATCGCGCGCCGGTGATCGAGCTGCCGCACATCTGGTCGCCGTATTTCATCGAACGCAGCCTCGACGCCGACCCCGAGCTGAAGGCGCGCTTCGGCTACCGCAACCACGGTCCGGCCAAGCGCATCGCGTTCTTCGAGCCGAACCTGAACGTCGTGAAGAGTTCGATCGTGCCGATGCTGGCCGCGAACGCGTGCTATGTCGAGCATCCTGAGCTCGTCGAACACGTGTACATGACCAACACGTTCGACAAGAAGGAAAACGTCGCCTTCAAGCATCTCGCGCTCGGGCTCGAGATGGTGCGCGACGGCAAGGCGACGGCCGACGTGCGCGCGCCGTTCGTCGCGTGGGCCGCGCATCACACCGACATCGTCGTGTCGCACCATTGGGAAAACGGCCTGAACTACCTGCTGTACGACGCGCTGTACGGCAACTATCCGCTCGTGCACAACTCGCCGTTCCTGCGCGACGTCGGCTATTACTACCCGGACTTCGAGATCTTCGACGCGGCACGCGCGATCGCGACCGCCGCGCAGACGCACGACGCGCGGCTCGACGACTACGCGGCAGCGGCCCGCCGCTGCCTGCAGCAGGTCGACACGCTCGCCGACCACAACGTCCGCGCGTATTCCGGGCAGATCCAGCGCCTGTTCGCCGGGCGCGCGCTCGGCTGACCGCGCCCGTTCGCCCTCCGTTCATGAAGCACACCGTCCGCCACTTCGTCGTGATCGATTCGATCCACGGCCCGTTCGTCATCGACCGGCACAGCACGCGGCAGGCCGACGCGCTGCTCGAGACCGGCCGGCCGCACAACCAGGGCGAGCTCGACACGATCATGCAGGTGATCGACCAGTTGCCCGACGGCGCGCTCGCGGTGGACGGCGGGGCCAATGCGGGACTCGTCTGCGTGCCGATCGCGCAGCGCTTGCGCGATCGCGGCGGCCACGTCCATGCGTTCGAGCCGCGGCGCACGCTGTTCCATGCGCTCGGCGGCACCGTCGCGCTCAACCAGCTCGACAACCTTCATCTGCTGAACATCGGGCTCGCGAGCCGCAACGGCACGATGACGGTGCCCGACGCAGACGGCGGGCACCCTGCCGGCGCCGAACCGGCCGCACGCGTCGACGCGTACGCGGCCGACGGCACGCCCGCCCCGACCGTCAGGCTCGATTCGCTCGGCCTGCCGCGCCTCGATTTCCTGAAGCTCGACATCGACGGGATGGAGATCGACGCGCTGCACGGCGCGCGCCTGCTGATCGAAACGCATCTGCCGTGGTGCTGGATCGCCTGCCGGAACGCGGATGACGCACGCGTCATCGATACGTTCGCCGGCCTCGATTACACGTTCTACCGGTTCGACGGGCCGAATCTGTTGTGCGTGCCGAACCCGCGCTGGGACCGGCAACGCCTGTTCATCTCGGGCGAGCCCGTCGGCCGCGTATCCGCCCGCGCAGACGATGACGCGAATGCCGCCGTGTCAGCCGAGACCGACGACGCGCCCGAAACGCACTGGAACCGCGCGCTCGACCACGAGTCCCGCTGCGAATGGGGCCACGCGATCGCCCGCTGGCTGCGCGCGCGCGGCCGGGGCCTCGACGACGATGCGATCGCGTTCCAGCTCGCGTCGTGCTACGGCTTCGCCGGCGCGCCCGATGCCGGGCTCGCGGCACTCGAACGCATCGGCGAACCGGCCGCGCTGCCCGACGCGCTGCGCGGGCGCGTCGAACTCGCGCGCTCGGCGCTCCTGCTGCGTGCCGGCCGGCGCGACGAAGCCGCGCGCGCGACCATCGCCAGCGAGAACGTGCTCACGGCCGCACGGTTCGGGCTGCCGACGGAACGGCTCTACGACGGCCAGCCGCTGCACGGCAAGCGGCTGCTCGTGATCAGCTACGGCGGGGTCGGCGACCAGCTCCAGTACGCGCGCTACCTGCATGCGCTCGACGCGCTCGACGGCGTGGCGGTGACGGTCATCGTCCCCGCCGCGCTGGCCGACCTGATGCGCCATACGTTCCCGCGCATCGAAGTCGTCGCCGCACACGGCGCGTGGGTCGACACGTCGCAGATCGCTCACGACTACTGGTGTTCGTTCCTGGTGCTGGCCGCGCAGTTCGGCTACGCGCCGGCACCGGCCGGCGCGCCGGCCGCCTACCTGTCGTGCCCGCGCGAACGGGCGGAGGCATGGCGCGAACGCGTCGCGCGCGATGGCAGCGCACCGGGCACGCGCCGCATCGGCCTCAACTGGCGCGGCCGCGACGAAAGCGATGCGCGCTTCCTGCGCGCGGCCAGCCTGCGCGACCTCGCGCCGCTCGCGCGGCTGCGCGGCCATGCCGCGTACTGCATCAACCGCGACATCGCCGCGCAGTCCGAGCCGTCGGATCTGCCGGTCACGTTCCCGCATCACGCGATCGGCGATTTCAGCGACCTGGCCGCATTGATGCTCGCGATGGACGCCGTGGTCACCACCTGCACCGCGCACATCCACCTGGCCGGCGCGCTGGGCGTGCCGGCCGTCCTGCTGCTGAGCCCGAAAGCCGATGCGCGCTGGGAAACCGGCTCGCATACCGCGCTGTACCCGGGCATCCGGATCGTGCGCGCCGCGCATCCGGGCCGCTGGGACGATGCGGTCGACCGCGCGCTGGCGCTCGTGCTGGGTGGCTTCGGGAAGGATTGACGAGTGACCTTGCCGCGCGACGCAATCGGTAGTACTCCTGAGGAGCGTGATCAGAACCTGACGAGGACGTGATGCACTAACCGGCGTCAAGCCGGCACGCGCTGCCCGCGTCGCTCGGCGAACGCACGGCCATGCCGCCGGCCGATGCGCGCAAGCCTCGCGAAACAACGTGCCGCCGCGGGGCCGACATCGCCGGCCTGTTGCGCCAGGCTGCCCGATACGCCGCACGCGATCGCCGAATCGTCGCCGCAAGCGCCCGCGAACACACCGGCGAAATAGTGTCGCGCCGCGCGCTCGCGACCGTCGGCATCGAGCGGTTTCATCCGGTGAATGTGTTGCGAGACGTCCTTCAGGCCGTCGAGAAACGGCATGACGTCGACCGGTGCAACGGTCGCGTCAATCGCGTCGGCGCCGAGTTGCTCCAGCATCTCGGCCAGTTCGGCGATCGCGACGAGCTCGCGCGCATCGGCCGCCTGCGTGCCCGTTCCGTGCCCGGCCTTCTTCGTCGCCGCCATGCCCACGCCCCTATTCAATTCTTCGTTGTATGATGCCGGCGCGCCGCGCCCGCGCCGCGGCGTCATGCGGCGGCCGGTGACCGCCATGTAAAGCGGATGCCCTGCGCCCATGAGACGCCGGAATCCAGGATGATCTGCCGGTCGATCTCGTTCTCCACGCCTTCGACGACGACGTGCCGCGCGCTTTCGTGCGCGAACGCGATCAGCCGGCGAAACTGGTAGCGCCCGATCGCGTTGCGCTTGATCAGCGACAGGACCGACCTGTCGAGCTTCACGATGTCGGGGTTGCCGACCACCAGGTTGTTCAGCGCGCTGAAGCCGACGCCGAAATCGTCGATCGCGACGCGGCACCCGGCCTGGCGAAACCGGTTCACGAACGACCGGCCCGCGACGGGGTTCAGCGGCCCCGTCTCGGTGATTTCGACGACCAGCCGCGCCGCGACCGACGGCTCGCGCTCGAGCCGCCTGAGCAGGGCGAGCCACGCGTCGTCCACGACCGCGCTCGTCGCCGTGACGTTGCAGCCGTACACGGCCTTCGGATCGGCGCGCAGCGCGTCGATCGTCCGGCCCACCACGAGCCGGTCGAACCAGCGCATCAGCCCGAGCGATTCGAGGCGCGGCAGGAACGCGAGCGGCGGCAAGACATCGCGCGCGCCCCAGCGCAGCCGCGCGAGGCATTCGTGATACAGCACGCCGCCCGACAAATCGGCGCGGCAAACCGGCTCTCGCGCGAATCCGAGCCGGCTTTCGACGAAACTGCGTACCGACGCAAGGTCGGGGTGATCGTCAGGCGCGCCGAATACGAGATCGATCTCGTCCCGATTCGCTACGCTGTTCGCCTCCAGGCGAGGTTCGACCGCATTCATCCGGCGCTCCGGCAATTGTCGGACCGCCGATGACGGCCCGCGCTCTCGATACATGTGGCGCGAGCCGACCACGACGCGCACCACCGCCTACCCGGCCCAACCTCTTTTTCGATCTTTTTCGGGAGCGTACTTTTTATTCCGGCGTGCCGTCAAATCAGATATTGTCAATGATATTCAAACACCGAAAATACACCACACGCGCACGTCGACAACAGTGCGACAGGTTACACAAAAACGCCGACGATACTCCCATCGATACTGGTTATTTGCCCCACCCGAACATCTTCGGGTGAATCGATTTATCGCAAAGACCCGTTTCAAAAATCGGATGTTTGAAATATCATATGACAAATGCACGCCTGCGAAACGCTACCCGGACCCGACGGCCGGATTCCTCGCAGCCGCTGGCAAACCGTGCAGCCATTGCGTTGCGACGACGCATTCGGTCTCCACAGAATTCAATTTTGCCGTTTCAAACGATATTGAAAATATTTGAATGATAATCCAACTGACTTGAACGACAATAATTAAGTCGAATTATACGGCAACCATCGATCGAAAGATATTTAACAATCTTTCCGACTAGTTAACCTATAAAATTATTTTTGACGGACTTCCCTCGGAGCCGTCAAATTCGTGCCTTCAAAAACCGTCGAATCTCCCCGGTTCGGCGGTTTCTTTTTTAACGGCTCATTTCTTCAGACATTAACCCGGGACAATCCGGTTGACGGCAGGCGGCGAAATCGAGCCGACCGCCTCGATCGCGCAAATCGCGATCGAATGCGCCCGCAGGCAGCGGCGCGTGCCGCGTCGTGCAGCCTTATGCCGCCGTCGCGCCGATCAGGTTCGCGAGCAGCGCGTCGTAGTCGGCGACGAGCGCGGGGTTCGCCGACGTATAGCGGCGCAGGATCTCGCGCTGCCGCCGCGCATACCCTTGCCAGTCGTCGTCGTGCGTATGCAGCACGTGCAGCAGCGCCTCGGTGCCCTTCTGCACGTCGTTGCCAGGATAGTAGTAGCCGAGGTCCGGCACGAGGCTCGCGTTGTGCACGAGCGGATAACCCTGCCAGCACACGTCGAAATAGAAATAGTTGAGCGGGTTCGCCCATTGATGCGACACGACGATGTCGGTCATGTCGGCCAGGAACAACGGCGTGTCGAAACGCCCGACGAAGCTCGCCTTGCCCGCGCGCACGATGTCCAGGTAGTTCATCAGCGTCACGAACTCGGGGCTGTTGTGCGCGAGGCGATCGGCGTTCGTCACGTGCGTGAAGCAGATCGTGTCGGGATCGCGGCGATACGCCTCGTCGATGATCAGCATCGGATACATGCAGAACTTCACGACGTTGTGGTTCGGCTCCATCACCGTCAGCCGCTTGCCCGGTTCGCTGCGCGGCCGGTATTCGCCACGCTCCGGCAGCGATTGCGCACGCGCCTCCAGACACATCGGGTCCCACACGAACGGCACGACGCGCCCCGGGCAACGGCGCAGCGACTGCAGGAACGGCAGCGACGACTCCGCGATCTGCGGAATGGCCCACAACTCGTCGTAGCCGCGGTTGATGAACAGCGAATCCCACATGCGACGGCCGAACAGTATCGACTCCATCGAGGTGATGTACTCGAAGCCGCAGCAGTAGCTGACGATCTTCGCGCCACGCGCCTTCAGGTAGGCCGTCTGCTCGCCGTCGATCTGACCGCCCAGCTCGATCACCACGTCGAGCGCATCCTTCATGTCGGCGAACGCGCGCGTGTCGTATACGCGGCGATCCCAAGGCAGCGCGTCGGTAAGCGCCACGTCGGTCGTGTTGACCAGCGTCACGCGATACCCATGCGGCGACGCCATCAACAACTTCGCGAGAAACAACGCGTTCTGCTTGATGCCGTTGATCCACAGGCTTTCGTCGGGGGCGCGCAGGCCGATCGTGATACCGATGCGCAGGCCGTTCAGGGCAGGAGACTTCATCTCGTCGGCGGGGGGCGTGATTGAATGGATGCAGTGTAGCTCACGGCAATGGCCACGTGAGCAATCCGCCAGTCTAGCGGAGCGCCGGCCGCCAGACTGTCAGGCATGGTCATACGCGATGCGGCCGAGAGCCGTCGTCCGCACCGTGCGGGCCTGGCCATGCACGCCATCGCCGACGGCCGGATGCGAAATGCGACGAGGCCGGCGCCGCGCCGCGAGGCGCCACGCCGGCCCGTGCGCGGCACACGCCGCGATCAGCCTTCCGCCATCATCAGCAACTGCGCGCCATCCGCGACCTGGTCGCCGACGCCGTACAGCACTTCCGCGACGACACCCGCGCCCGGCGCGCCGATCGTGTGCTCCATCTTCATCGCCTCCATCACGATCAGCGGCGTGCCGGCCTCGACCTTCTGGCCCGGCTCGACCAGCACCGCGATCACCTTGCCGGGCATCGGCGCAGTGAGGCGGCCGCCGCCATGCTCGGCATCGCCCGCGTGCGCGAGCACGTTGCGCCATTCGAAGGTCTCGGCGACACCCTGCGTGAACACGTGGAAACTGTCGCCGTCCGCATACACGCGGCCGCTGCTGCGCACGCCGTCGAGCGTCACGTCGAAGTCGAGCGGCGTCGCGCCGCGCGTCCACGCGAACGGCTGCGCGGCCGCGTCGCCGGTGGCGAGGCGCGTGCTGCCGCCGTCGTCCTCGTAGGTGACCGTCACGTCCGCTTCGCGATCGGGCGCATGCCATTCGAGCGTGCGGCGATAGCCGCCGTTCAGCCGCCAGTCCGGCAGTGCACCCCACGGCGACGCGCCTTCCCGTGCGGCCGCGCCGCGTTCGCGCGCGAGCAGTGCCGCGCAGGCCAGCGCGAGCGTCGCGCGCGGCGGCTGTTGCGGCGCGAACAGCGCATCGTGGTTGCGCTCGATCAGGCCCGTGTCGAGATCGGCGCTCGCAAACGGCCCGCAGTTGACGATCCGCTGCAGGAACGCGGCATTCGTGTGCAGGCCCACCACCTCGCAGGCCCGCAGCGCGCGCAGCATCCGGCCGAGCGCTTCCGCGCGGTCCGCGCCGTGCACGATCAGCTTCGCGATCATCGGATCGTAGAACGGCGTGATCGCGTCGCCCTCGCGCACGCCGCTGTCGACGCGCACCGGCGCGCCGATCGCGAACTCGACGCCTTCCGGCAGCCGCAGGTGCTTCAGCGTGCCGGTGGACGGCAGGAAGCCGCGTGCCGGATTCTCCGCGTAAAGACGCGCCTCGATCGCATGACCCTGCGCGCGCAGTTCGTCCTGCTTCAGCGGCAGCGGCTCGCCCGCTGCGACGCGCAGCTGCCATTCGACGAGATCGAGCCCCGTGACCATCTCGGTGACCGGATGCTCGACCTGCAGGCGCGTGTTCATTTCCATGAAGTAGAACGCTTCGCCCGTCATGATGAACTCGACGGTGCCCGCACCGACGTAATTCACCGCGCGCGCGGCCGCGACGGCCGCCTCGCCCATCGCCTGGCGCACGTCTTCATGCAGCCCCGGCGCCGGCGCTTCCTCGAGCACCTTCTGGTGACGACGCTGCACCGAACAGTCGCGATCGAACAGGTAGACGGTGTTGCCGTGCGTGTCGCCGAACACCTGCACTTCGACGTGACGCGGGCGCGTCAGGTATTTCTCGATCAGCACGCGGTCGTTGCCGAAGCTGCTCGCGGCCTCGCGCTGGCACGACGCGAGCGCCGCCGGGAAGTCCTCGGAGCGCTCGACCACGCGCATGCCCTTGCCGCCGCCGCCCGCGCTCGCCTTCAGCAGCACCGGGTAGCCGATCTCGTCGGCTTCGAGATGCAGGTTCGCCGCGTCCTGGTCGTCGCCGTGATAGCCGGGCACGAGCGGTACCGCGGCCGCGTGCATCAGCGCCTTGGCGGCAGCCTTCGAGCCCATCGCCGCGATCGCGTCGACCGGCGGCCCGATGAACGCGATGCCGGCCGCCTCGCAGGCATGCGCGAAATCCTCGTTCTCCGACAGGAAGCCGTAGCCCGGATGGATGGCCTGCGCACCGGTCGCGCGCGCGGCCTCGATGATGCGCTCGATGCGCAGGTAGCTGTCCGCGGCCGCCGCGCCGCCGATGTGCACGGCTTCGTCGCATGCGGCGACGTGCTTCGCGTTCGCGTCCGCGTCGGAATAGACGGCGACGCTCGCGATCCCGAGACGTTTGCACGTCGCGGCGACGCGGCAGGCGATTTCACCGCGGTTGGCGATCAGAATCTTGTCGAACATGGCTTCGATGTCGTCCGGAAAGTTAGGGGCACGCCGTCATTCACGCCACGAAGGCGTGCGTTTCTCGAGGAAGGACGCGATCCCTTCGCGCGCTTCCGCGCCGGCGCGGGTGCGCGCGATCCAGTCGGCCGTCTGCTCGATCAGCGTCGCGTCGAGCGGCCGGCCGGCCACGTCGGCGACGAGCCGCTTGCACGCCTGCACGGCGTCGGGGCCGTTCGCGACGAGCGTCGCGGCCAGCTTCGCGACCGTTTCGTCGAGCGCATCGGCCGGCACTGCGTCGTGAATGAAGCCGAGCGACGCGGCGCGCGCGCTGTCGAACACCTCGGCCGTCGTGAAGTAGCGGCGCGCCGCGCGCTCGCCCATCGCCCGCACGACGTACGGCGCGATCGTCGCGGGAATCAGCCCGAGCCGCGCTTCGGACAGGCAGAACTTCACGCCGTCGGCGGCGATCGCGATGTCGGCCGCCGCGACGAGACCCACGCCGCCCGCATACGCGTCGCCGTGCACGCGCGCGATCACCGGCTTGCCGCAGCGGTGGATCGCCTCGAGCATGCGCGCGAGCTTGCGCGCGTCGGCGCGGTTCTCGTCGTCCGAGTAACCGGCCATCTTCTTCATCCAGTTCAGGTCCGCGCCCGCGCAGAACGCCGCGCCTTCCGCGGCGAGCACGATCGCACGCACGCCGGCGTGCGCGTCGAGCCACTCGAACGCGGTGGTCAGCTCGGCGATCGTCGTCTCGTTGAACGCGTTGCGCACGTCGGGCCGCGCGAGCGTGACGGTCGCCACGCGGCCGGCTTCGCTTACCTTGATCGTTTCGTATCGCATCGGTCAGCCCTCCCGGCCGTTACATGCGGAACACGCCGAAGCGCGTGTCGTCGATCGGCGCGTTCATCGACGCGGCGAGGCCGAGGCCCAGCACGTCGCGCGTCTGCGCGGGGTCGATCACGCCGTCGTCCCACAAGCGCGCACTCGCGTAGTACGGATGCCCCTGGCGCTCGTACTGGTCGCGGATCGGCTGCTTGAATGCCTCTTCGTCCTCGGCCGACCACGCGCCGCCCTTTGCCTCGATGCCGTCGCGGCGCACGGTCGCGAGCACCGACGCCGCCTGCTCGCCGCCCATCACCGAGATCCGCGCGTTCGGCCACATCCACAGGAAACGCGGGCCGAACGCACGGCCGCACATCCCGTAGTTGCCGGCGCCGAACGAGCCGCCGATGATCACCGTAAACTTCGGCACCTTCGCGTTCGACACGGCCGTGACCATCTTCGCGCCATGGCGCGCGATGCCTTCGTTCTCGTACTTGCGGCCGACCATGAAGCCCGTGATGTTCTGCAGGAACACGAGCGGAATCTTGCGCTGGCAGCACAGCTCGATGAAATGCGCGCCCTTCACGGCCGATTCGGAGAACAGGATGCCGTTGTTCGCGACGATCCCGACCGGATGGCCCCAGATGTGCGCGAAGCCCGTGACGAGCGTCGTGCCGAAGCGCGCCTTGAATTCGTCGAACTCCGAATCATCGACGATGCGCGCGATCACCTCGCGCACGTCGAACGGCTTGCGCGTGTCGACCGGAATCACGCCGTACAGGCTCTTCGCGTCGTAGCGCGGCGGCTTCGGTTCGCGCAGCGCCACCGGCGACGCGATCTTCGGCGCGAGGTGACCGACGATGTTGCGCGCGATCGACAGCGCATGCGCGTCGTTCTGCGCGAGGTGGTCGGCCACGCCCGACAGGCGCGTGTGCACGTCGCCGCCGCCGAGATCCTCGGCGCTCACTTCCTCGCCGGTCGCGGCCTTCACGAGTGGCGGGCCGCCGAGGAAAATCGTGCCCTGGTTCTTCACGATGATCGACTCGTCGCTCATCGCCGGCACATACGCGCCGCCCGCCGTGCACGAGCCCATCACGACCGCGATCTGCGCGATCCCCGCGGCGGACATCGTCGCCTGGTTGAAGAAGATGCGGCCGAAGTGGTCGCGATCGGGAAACACGTCGTCCTGGTTCGGCAGGTTCGCGCCGCCCGAATCGACGAGATACACGCACGGCAGCCGGTTTTCCGCGGCGATTTCCTGCGCGCGCACGTGCTTCTTCACGGTCATCGGGTAGTAGGTGCCGCCCTTGACCGTCGCGTCGTTGCACACGATCACGCACTCGCGGCCCGCGATCCGGCCGATCCCGGTGATCACGCCCGCGCCCGGCGCGTCGTCGTTGTACATGCCGTTCGCGGCGAGCTGCGACAGCTCGAGGAACGGCGCACCCGGATCGAGCAGTTGCGCGATGCGGTCGCGCGGCAGCAGCTTGCCGCGCGACAGGTGCTTGTCGCGCGCGGCCGGGCCGCCGCCTTGCGCGAGCTGTTCGATCTTCGCGCGCAGGTCGGCGACGACCGCCTCCAGCGCCGCGGCGTTCGCGCGGAATTCTTCCGAACGCGGGTTCAGTTTCGATTCGATGATCGGCATCGACGGGGCTCCGTTCGCGTGACGTGGGGCGTTACATCGTTTCCGCGAACAGCTCGCGGCCGATCAGCATCCGGCGGATCTCGCTCGTGCCGGCGCCGATCTCGTAGAGCTTCGCGTCGCGCCACAGGCGCCCGACCGGGTATTCGTTGATGTAGCCGTTGCCGCCGAGGATCTGGATCGCCTCGCCGGCCATCCACGTCGCCTTCTCTGCCGTGTAGAGGATCACGCCCGCGCAGTCCTTGCGCACCTGGCGGATGTGGTCGCTGCCCGCCGAGTCGAGATGGCGGCCGACCGCGTACAGGTACGCGCGGCACGCCTGGAACGTGGTGTACATGTCGGCGACCTTGCCCTGGATCAGCTGGAATTCGCCGATCGACTGGCCGAACTGCTTGCGGTCGTGGATATACGGCACCACCGCGTCGAGACACGCGGCCATGATGCCCGTCGGGCCGCCCGACAGCACCGCGCGTTCGTAGTCGAGGCCGCTCATCAGCACCTTCACGCCGCCGTTGAGCTGGCCGAGGATGTTCTCCTCCGGCACCTCGACGTCCTGGAACACGAGTTCGCCCGTGTGCGACCCGCGCATGCCGAGCTTGTCGAGCTTCTGTGCGACCGAGAAGCCCTTCATCCCCTTCTCGACGATGAATGCGGTGATGCCGCGCGGGCCGGCGTCGAGGTCCGTCTTCGCGTAGACGACGAGCGTGTCGCAGTCGGGGCCGTTGGTGATCCACATCTTCGTGCCGTTGAGCACGTAACGGTCGCCGCGCTTGTCCGCGCGCAGCTTCATGCTGACGACGTCGGAGCCCGCGTTCGGCTCGCTCATCGCGAGCGCGCCGATGTGTTCGCCCGACACGAGCTTCGGCAGGTACTTCTGCTTCTGCGCGTCGGTGCCGTTGCGGTGGATCTGGTTCACGCACAGGTTCGAGTGCGCGCCGTACGACAGGCCGATCGACGCCGATGCGCGCGAGATCTCCTCCATCGCGACCATGTGCGCGGTGTAGCCCATGTTCGCGCCGCCGTATTCCTCGGCCACCGTCATGCCGAGCACGCCGAGATCGCCGAACTTCTTCCACAGATCCATCGGAAACTGGTCGGTGCGGTCGACCTCCGCCGCGCGCGGCGTGATTTCCTTCGCCGCGAACGTCGCGACGGCGTCGCGCAGCATCTCGATGTCTTCACCGAGCATGAATTGCACACCGGGCAGGTTGATCATGTCTCCTCCGTCTCCAGAAAGTGGGTCGCACGCGCCGATTTCTGAGTTTCGCTCAAATCGGATCAATGCGTCGATTCATTAAGCCAATACAGCGGAAATTTTGCACAGTTTCGCGCCTCGTCCGGCTTGCCGTCAATAGTTTTTTGAGTGACACTCAGATATCATTGCGAGATGACAGCCGCTACCGCCGACACCATGACCGCCACCGCCAAAGCCGATCGCGCCGAGCCGTCGCGCGCCCCCGCCGGGCGCAAGTCCCAGCAGCGCGTGCAGGACATCCTGCGCGCCGGCCGCGAAGTGTTCGCCGAAAAGGGCTACGAGCATGCGACGGCCGCCGAGATCGCGCAGCGCGTCGGCGTGTCGGAGGCGACGGTGTTCAGCTACTTCCGCGGCAAGCGCGAGCTGTGCGCGCGCGTGATCGCCGACTGGTATGACGAAATCATTGCCGCGTTCGAACTCGGGATGCCGCAGGACGCGCCGGTGCAACAGCAGTTCGCGTTCATCGTGCGCACGCACTTGCGGCTGATGCTCGTGAACGGCACAGGGCTGTGCGCGCTGGTGCTGTCGGAGGGACGTGCGAAGCAGCATGCGCTGAGCGACGAGCTCACCGCGCTGCAGCGCCGCTACACGGCGCCGCTGATGGACGTGCTCGCGCGCGGCCAGGCGGCCGGGCAGGTGCGCCGCGACATGCCGCTGAGCCTGCTGCGCTCGATGGTGTTCGGGCCGATCGAGCACGTGCTGTGGGATGCGATCCTCGGGCACCGCAAGCTCGATACGGAAACGACGGCCACGCAGCTGATCGACATGCTGTGGGCGGCCGTGCAGCCGCCCGCGCCGGAGCAGGCGGCGCTGGTGCGCTTCAGGAACGAAGTCGCAGAAGCGGTGCTGCGGCTGGAAGGCGAAGCGTCACGCGCGTGACGCCGGCAGGCGGTGCGGCGCGCCTGGCGCCTTGCCGCATCACCTGCTCCATCGAGCCGAGTCCAACCGCTACGACTCCTCGCTCACCCGCAGCGGCGCGCGGCTCTGCTCGTTATTCAGATGGACGAACTTGCGCAACAGGCGCATCAGTTCCTGCGAATCGTCCTCGCCCATGCCGTCGAACAGGCCGGCGCGCAATTCCTTCACCGACGGAATCAGGTGCGTGAGCAGCTCGACGCCCGCCGGCGTCAGCAGCAGGCGCCGCTGACGCCGCGGCAGCACTTCGCGGACGATCAATCCTTTCGCCTCGAGCCGGACCGCGAGATCGGCAGTGGTCGACGTGTCGAGCGCCACCCGCTGCGCGAGCGTCACCTGATCGAGCCCCGGGCACTCGTAGAGCATCCGCAGGACCGCGTACTGCACCGGCGTCACGTCCCGGCCCAGCTTCTCGTAGAACATCGCGACCGCGATCTGGTGCGCGCGCCGGATCAGGTGCCCGGGCTCGTCGTACAGGTCGAGCGGGAAAACCGGCGCGTCGGCGGGATTCGTTTTTTCCATGAATGAGTCGATGACATAGGCGGCGCACGCCGTTGCGTGCGCCGACGGCATGGCGCTGCCTCGCGCCATTTCCCGGGAAAACCAGTATACCGCTCGCCTTGCTCCAGCCAATCTCAATGAGTACACTGAATCACATTCAGTACACGGAATGACGAGTTGCCGCGTACCGGCGGCACCGCCCTGAAGGAGACGAACAACGTGTTTCTCAAGAACGCTTGGTATGTGGCCTGCACGCCCGACGAGATCGACGGCAAGCCGCTGGGACGCAAGATTTGCAACGAATCGATGGTGTTCTACCGCGCGGCGGACGGCCAGGTCGCCGCGCTCGAGGATTTCTGCCCGCACCGCGGTGCGCCGCTGTCGCTGGGCTTCGTGCGTGACGGCGTGCTCGTGTGCGGCTATCACGGGCTGGAAATGGGCTGCAACGGCAAGACGGCCGGCATGCCGGGCCAGCGCGTCGGCGGCTTCCCGCCGATCCGCAGCTTTCCGGTGGTAGAACGGTACGGATTCGTGTGGGTCTGGCCGGGCGACGCGTCCGAAGCCGATCCCGCGAGGCTGCCCGCGCTGCAATGGGCCGAAGATCCGGCCTGGGCGCACGGCGGCGGCCTGTATCACATCCGTTGCGACTACCGGCTGATGATCGACAACCTGATGGACCTCACGCACGAGACCTACGTGCATGCAACGAGCATCGGCCAGAAGGAAATCGACGAAGCCGCGCCGAAGACCGCCAGCAATGGCGACGAAGTCGTCACCAGCCGCTTCATGGAGAACGTGATGCCGCCGCCGTTCTGGCGGATGGCGCTGCGCGGCAACGGGCTGGCCGACGACGTGCCGGTCGACCGCTGGCAGATCTGCCGCTTCACGCCGCCGAGCCACGTGATGATCGAAGTGGGCGTCGCGCATGCGGGCCACGGCGGCTACGACGCGCCGGCGGAGCTGAAGGCGTCGTCGATCGTGGTCGACTTCATCACACCGGAGACGGACACCTCGATCTGGTACTTCTGGGGGATGGCGCGCAACTTCCGGCCCGACGATCACGCGCTGACCGCCGAGATCCGCGAAGGCCAGGGCAAGATCTTCGCCGAGGATCTCGAGATGCTCGAGCGCCAGCAACTCAACCTCGAGCAGTGGCCGGAGCGCAAGCTGCTCAAGCTCAACATCGACGCCGGCGGCGTGCTGTCGCGCAAGGTGATCGAGCGGCTGCTCGCCGAGGAAAATGCGGCGAGCCCGCAACGGCCCGTGATTCCGGTCGCGCAGATCAAGGAGGCGTCATGAGCGCCGCGACGCTGACGGTCCGCGTGGCCCGCAAGTGGCAGGAAGCGCGCGACATCTGCGGCTTCGAATTCGTCAGCGACGACGGTTCGCCCCTGCCGCGCTTCGACGCCGGCGCCCATATCGACGTGCATCTGCCGGGCGGGCTCGTGCGCCAGTACTCGCTGTGCAACCACCCGGAGCACGGCGATCGCTACCAGATCGCGGTGCTGCGCGATGCCGAGGGCCGCGGCGGGTCGCGCGCGATTCACGACGAAGTCCGGCAAGGCGACACCGTGCGGATCGGCATGCCGCGCAATCAATTCCCGCTCGCGCCCGACGCCCCGCACCACCTGTTGCTCGCCGGCGGAATCGGCGTCACGCCGATCCTCAGCATGGCCGAACGGCTGTTCTCGTCCGGCCTGCCGTTCGACATGCACTACTGCGCGCGTTCGACCGATCGCATGGCCTTCGTCGAGCGGATCAACGCTGCCGGGTTCCATGACCGCGTCCGCTTCCACGTCGACGACGGCGACCCCGCGCAACGCTTCGACCTCGCCGCGGTGCTCGCCGCCGCGCCGGACGGCACGCACCTGTACGTATGCGGCCCGCGCGGCTTCATGGATGCGGTGCTGAACGCCGCGCGCGAGCGCAACTGGGCCGAAGCGCGGCTGCACTACGAGTTCTTCGGCGGCGCGGTTGCGTCGTCCGGCGCGGATCGCGCGTTCCAGGTCCGGATCGCGAGCAGCGGCAAGGTGATCGACGTGCCGGCCGAATGCACGGTCATCGCGGCGCTGGCGGCCAACGGCATCGACGTGCTGACGTCGTGCGAGCAAGGCGTATGCGGCACCTGCATGACGCGCGTGCTCGAAGGCGAGCCCGATCATCGCGATTCGTATCTGACGGAAGCGGAACAAGCGGCCGGCGACCAGTTCATGCCGTGCTGCTCCCGATCGCGAAGCGACCTGCTGGTCCTCGATCTGTAGACGGACCGCCCGATACGCGGCGGCCAACCACAATACTGGAGACGATCAATGGAACGACCTGCCCAGGCACCCATCAGTACTGCTCAATTCCCGGTCGACCGATGGTGGGTCGCCGCGCTGTCATCCGAACTGACGGACCGACCCGTCGCCCGCACGCTGCTCGGCCGTCCGGTCGTGCTGTTCCGGTTGCCGTCCGGGGAAGTCGGCGCGCTGGAGGATCGCTGCTGCCACAAGTCGCTGCCGCTGTCGTGCGGCTCGCTCGAAGCGCGCGGCCTGCGCTGCGGCTATCACGGGCTGCTGTTCGACCGCGGCGGCACCTGCGTGGAGATTCCCGGGCAGGAACGCATTCCGGCGAAGGCGTGCGTGGCGTCGTATCCGGTGCAGGAGCAGGACGCGATCGTATGGATCTGGATCGGCGCCGACGCGCACGCCCAACCGACCTGCGCGCCGCCGCGCTATGCGTTCCACACGGATCCGCAATACCGGTTCGGCGGCGGCCACTACCATTACGACGCGCCGTATCAGCTGATTCACGACAACCTGATGGACCTGAGCCACCTCGGCTACGTTCATCTGAAAACGATCGGCGGTAACGCGCCGCTGCATATGGGCGCGGAAACCCGCGTCAGCAGCGACGGCGACACGGTGACGCTGGTCCGCCGGATGCCGGCGTCCGACCCGCCGCCGACCTACACGGCCGCGTGGCCGTTCACGGGCCGCGTCGACCGCTGGCAGGAAATCGAATTCCACGTGTCGCATATCCGGATCTGGACCGGCGCGATGGACGCAGGCACCGGCGACCTGCACGACCCGGCGCGCGGCGGTTTTCACATGCGCGGCTTCCACGGCATTACGCCCGAGACGGAAACGACGACGCACTACTTCTGGACCGTCGCGACCAATCCGCAACACGACGTCGAACGCATCGCGCAAACGGTCATCGAGCAATCCGCGGCGACGTTCGATGAAGACAAGACCGTGATCGAAGCGCAATACCGGAATCAGTTGCGGTTTCCGGACGGCCGCCAGATCGACATTCACGTCGACGCGGGCCCCAATCGCGCGCGGCGCGTGATCGAGCGGCTGCTGCTACAGCCCGACCCCGCGTAACCCTCGCGCCGGCGCGCGAACGACGCGAGCCGGCCGCGACGGGCGTTCCCCGGGTTTGCCGTCAACCCACGCATTCGCTTTCGCCCCATTCGCCGCTGCCGGCTTCGATTTCATCCCATTCGATTAGTCATACTATTTTTATCAAGGATCTTTGACGTGAGCGAAAATATCCGCAATACGATCGACGCGTCCCCGATGAGCGCGTTCCAGACGATGGCGGTCACGGCCTGCGTCGTGCTGAACATGCTCGACGGCTTCGACGTGCTGGCCATCGCGTTTGCCGCGCCGCACCTGGCGGCCGAGTGGAAACTGAGCGGCAAGGAAATCGGCCTGCTGCTGAGCGCCGGGCTGGCCGGCATGGGGATCGGCTCGGTGCTGATCGCCCCGCTGGCCGACCGCGTCGGCCGCCGCCGCATCATCCTGCTCTGCCTCGCGGTGATCTCGACCGGCATGCTGGCCTGTGCGGCCACGCACAGCACGTTGCAACTCGCCGTCGCGCGCGCCTATACGGGGCTCGGCATCGGCGGGATGCTCGCAAGCCTGACCGTCATCAGCGGCGAGTACGCCTCGAACAAATGGCGCAGCGCCGCGATCGGCATGCAGTCGACCGGCTATGCGATCGGCGCTACCGCCGGCGGCGTTCTCGCCGGTTACCTGCTGTCGGTATGGGGATGGCGCAGCGTGTTCGCGTTCGGCGGCATCCTGACCTTGATGGCGATCCCGATGGTGCTCGCACTGCTGCCGGAATCGCTCGACTTCCTGCTGGCGCGGCGTCCGGACGACGCGCTGCAGAAGATCAACCGCATCCTCGCGAGAATGAAGCGCGCGCCGATCGATGCGCTGCCGGCCGCGAGCGCATCCATCGACACGGCGAGCCCCGCCTCAAGTTGGACAGCCGTGCTGCGCGCGCCGCTCACGCGTCGCACGATCGCGCTTTGGATCGCATTCTTCCTCGTGATGGGCAGCTTCTATTTCGTCGTCAGCTGGACGCCGAAGCTGCTGGTCCAGGCCGGCCTGTCGGCCTCGCAGGGTGTGACCGGCGGCGTGCTGCTCAACCTCGGCGGCATCGCGGGCGCGTCGCTGTTCAGCCTGCTGTCGACCCGGTTCGGCCTGCGCAGCCTGCTGGGCGCGACGCTGTTGCTGGGCGGCGCACTGATGGTCGCGTTCGGCGCGAACACCGGCTCGCTCGGCACCGGGATGATCGTCGCGGTGTTCCTCGGCGCCGTGATCAACGCGTGCGTGGCCGGCATGTACGCGCTGTCGCCGACGCCGTATCCCGCCGAGATCCGCACGACCGGCATCGGTCTCGCGGTCGGCATCGGCCGCCTCGGCGCGATCCTGTCGCCAATGACGGTCGGCGCGCTGCTGGACGACGGCTGGTCCGTGCCCCACCTCTATTTCGCGTTCCTCGTGCCGATGGCCGGCGCGGCGATCGCCGTCGCCGTGGCGGGCGCGCGTGTCGCGGCGCCGCACCGGCAACGCGATCCGGCGATCTCGTAACACGCGACGCCCGCAGTCCTGCCGATACCGTCGGCATCCCGGTCAGGTCCGGGGCAATAAAAAAATCGATAAGTAGATCTACATACTGTTTGGAGACAGCCATGAAAACGAAACTGGGCGTCGCACTCGCGACGGCGATGGCGCTGGCCGGACCGGCCTGTGCGCAAAGCAGCGTCACGCTGTACGGGATCATCGATACCGGCGTGTCCTATTACAACAACGCCGCGCGCGGCGGATCGTTCACCGGGATGCCGACGCTGACCGGCGAAGTGCCGTCACGCTGGGGCCTGAGAGGCACGGAGGATCTCGGCGGCGGCTACCAGGCCTTCTTCGTGCTCGAAAACGGCTTCCAGCCCGGCACCGGTGCGCTGAACTACGGCGGGCGCCTGTTCGGGCGGCAGGCCAACGTGGGCGTGAACAGCCCGTTCGGCGCGCTGACCCTCGGCCGCCAGATGAACATGTCGATGATCGTGCTGACCAATGCCGACGTGATCGGCCCGTCGATTCATTCGATGGCGGATTTCGACTCGTATCTGCCGAACGCGCGCAGCGACAATGCGATCGGCTACAAGGGCACGTTCCACGGCGTGACGCTCGGCGCGACCTACAGCTTCGGCCGCGACGCGGCCGGACCGGCGGGACCGTCGGCGACGGGCTGCGCCGGACAGGTGCCCGGTGACATCGTCGCGTGCCGCCAATACACGGCGATGCTCGCGTATGACGCGAGCAATTTCGGGCTGGCCGCGTCGCACGACGTGATGCGCGGCGGCGGCGGCGCGCTCGCGCCGCTGAACAATCCGGCCTACACCGACACGCGCGACATCGTCGCGGGCTACGTGAAGATCGGCCCCGCGAAACTCGGCGCCGGGTGGATCCGCCGCAACCTCGCGGCAGCCGAGCACCTGCAGGCCGACATCGTGTTCGCGGGCGGCACGTACTACGCGACGCCCTACCTCGCGCTCGACCTGCAGGGCGTGCGCTACCTGCAACGCCGCGAAAACAAGGAAGGCACGAACGCGACGCTGGTCGTCGGGCGCGCAAACTATTTCCTGTCGAAGCGGACGACCGTGTATACGTCGGTGGGCTACATGTTCAACAGCGCGCTGGCTGCGAACGCGGTCGCGGCCGGCGGGACGGTCGGCACCGGGATGAATCAGCTCGGCGTGATGGCCGGCATCCAGCAGAAGTTCTGAACGCCGGACACCGCACCTCGATCAATCGGCGAGCCGGCAATGCGACAGCTTCAGCCCGGGCAGCACCGGCGCGTCGATATAACCTTCGTTCACGCAGCTGAAGCGGAAATTCGCGGACGCCGTGAACGGCTTGATCTCGCCGCCCGGGAATTTCGGTTTCAACGCGGCCTGGTCGGCCGCGTCGAAATGCGTGTCGAACTGCTCGCCGTCGGCCGTCAACGCACCGAAGTACGTGCCGCCCGGGTCGCTGCCCATCCGCATCACCGCGCCGACGAACGCGAGGCGCCTGCCGTCGTATTTCGTCTTCGCGGCGGCCATGTCCTGCGTGTAGGCCTCGATCACGGTGGCGTAGTGCGCGTCGATCGCGGGCTCGGCGGCCGGCGCGGCGTAGCCGCTCTGGTGAACGCCCGCCAGCAGCGCGCAGGCAGCCAGCGCGGCCGTCATGAACGGCGCGGAACTCTTTTTCATTGGGTGGTCTCCCGTCAAGCGTGGTGGTTGAAGTAATCGATCGCGGCGCTTCGCCGGCTGCCCGGCGAAACACCCGAGAATGATCGTGCGGCCGTTGCGTCAATCGTTCGAATCGCGGAACACGGCTGCGATCACTTCAGCACCTGCATGGTCGGCTGCGGTGCGCGACGTCGCGCGGCACGCGACGTGACAGGAAGATGACATGGTGCGGCCCCCGGCTCTCATTGAATTTCACTGCGTCTGTTTTTGGGCGCTACGGTAGCAGACGGCCGGCGGCCCGGCAATCGCGGTGCCCGGTCCGCATCGGCCTCTTTACAATTGCAAACGATTCTCATTACGTATATCATGCGCATCCTCCGCGCGACGCAGTAAAGGCGCCGCGGTCCGCGTCATCGTCCTTAGCACTCCGCCCATTCATCGATTCATGCCATCCCGCCGAACGCCCCACCGCGCCCGGACGCTTCGTCCGTGGCGCGCGAGCCTGCCTGCCCTGATCACGCTTTGCGTCGCAAGCGGCGCGCATGCGGATGCCGAACCTGCCGCCACGGCTTCGGCGGCCACGTCCTCGCCCTCGTCGACGCCCGCGCGCCCCGAACGCGAACTGCCGACGATCAGCGTCAGCGCATCGTCAGTAGTCGATCCGACCGTCGGCTACCAGCCGCGCACGAGCAGCATCGCCGGCGGCGACGATCGCCCGCTCAAGGAGATTCCGCAATCGGTCGCCGTGGTCAGCAGCAGCGTGATGCAGGACCAGCAGGCGCGCTCGCTCGACGACGTGCTCGGCAACATCAGCGGCGTCACGCAGACCAACACGCTCGGCGGCACGCGCGACGCGTTCATCAAGCGCGGCTTCGGCTCGAACAACGACGGCTCCGTGCTCGTCGACGGCGTGCGCACGCCGGTGCTGCACAGCTACCTCGCGACGATCGACCGCGTCGAAGTGCTGAAGGGCCCGGCTTCGCTGCTGTACGGGATGCAGGACCCGGGCGGCGTGATCAACCTCGTCACGCGCAAGCCGGAGGACACGTTCGGCGGCTCGATCTCGGCCTCGCGCACGAGCCACGGCGGCAGCAGCGCGCAGTTCGACCTGACCGGCCCGCTCGGCAAGCCGGGCCAGGTCGCGGGCGGCACGCTCGCGTTCCGGCTCACCGGCGAATACGACACGAGCCGCTACTGGCGCAGCTTCGGGCGCGAGCGCAATGCGCTGATCGCGCCCGCGCTGTCGTGGCACGACGCGAACACGTCGATCGACGTCAGCTACCAGTACGTCGACTACACGATGCCGTTCGATCGCGGCACGGTGCTCGTGAACGGCCGCCCCGACGATGCGCTGCGCTATCGCCGCTACGAGGAAGCGTGGGCGCAAAGCGGCGGCATCCAGGAAACGCTGCGCGCGCGCGTCGAACACCGCTTCTCCGACGCATGGCGCGTGCGCGCGACCTACGGCTGGGGCCGCGACCGCTACGATCAATACATCGCCCGCGCGACCGCCTTCAACAGCACGACCGGCGCGCTGTCGCGCTCGTCCGACGCGAACCTCGGACGCAACGACTCCGACCAGATCGCGACGCTCGGCCTGCTCGGCAACCTGACGCTCGCGGGGATGAACCACGCGCTCTATGTCGGCGGCGAATACGAGCGGCAGCGCAGCTTCCGCGGCGACACGATCCGCGGCACCGCGACGAAGGGCTTCGATCTCTACGATCCCGTCTACGGCCTGCTCGCGCCCGGCGGCACGGTGAGCACGAAGCAGAGCGATTCGCTCTCGAAGGTCCACACCTATTCGATGATCGTGCAGGACTCGGTGAAGATCACCGACCGGCTCACCGCGGTCGGCGGGCTGCGCTGGGAGGACTGGCAGCAGGAATCGGGAATGGGGCGGCCGTTCGTGTTCGCCGACCGCTCGCACGGCAACGTGTGGCTGCCGCAGTTCGGGCTCGCGTATGCGCTCACGCCGTCGCTGACCGCGTATGCGAACGTGAGCCGTTCGTTCAAGCCGAACGTCGCGTCGAATGTGGCCGCGCCGCTCGCGCCGGAATTCGGCCGCGTGCTGGAAGCCGGCCTGAAGTTCAGCCTGAAGCCGGGCATCACCGGCACGCTCGCGGCCTATCAGATCGACAAGCGCAACGTCGCGGTCACGGTCAACGACATCACGTCGACGATCGGCACCGCGCGCTCGCGCGGCATCGAACTCGACGTCGCGGGGCAGCTCACGCGGCACCTGAGCCTGATCGGCAGCTATGCGTACACGAACGCGAACGACCGCGACAGCAACACGCCGCTCGTCAACGTCGCGCGCCACACCGGGAGCCTGTTCGCGGTGTACGACACGGCGATCGCGAACCTCCCGGGGCGCTGGCGCTTCGGCGGCGGCGCGCGGCTCGTCGGCGCACGGCCCGGCGACACCGCGAACAGCTTCACGCTGCCCGGCTACGTGACCGTCGATGCGTTCGCGGCCTACGAAACGACGATCGGCAAGTTCCCGACGCGCATCCAGCTCAACGTGAAGAACCTGCTCGACAAGACCTACTACCCGTCGAGCAACAGCAACCTGATCGTCGCGGTCGGCGAGCCGCGGCTCGTCACGCTGACGACGACGGTGTCGTTCTGACGCATCTTCGCGCCGGGTGGCCGGGGCCGCGCAACGCGCTCCGGCCGTCGACACGGACCGGTATCAGCCGCCCCGCAAAATCGAGCAGGATCCTGCTGCTTTGCTCGGGATTGTGCGCGGCCATCGCGAGGTGAACGGCCGCGTGCTCGGCGCGCCATGAGACCTGGCCGGCGCGGGCGGCCCGGGCGGCGCGGCTTGCACCATCACGGACGCCAGCGATACACGACGAGGCTCGACCCGTTGTAGTTGTCCTTCGTGATCACGTATTCGCCGGTCGAGCGCAGGTACGCACGGATGCCGTACATCGAGTCGACGTCGTTGCCGACGTCCATCGCCGACGTGTTCGAGTTCGTCAGCGTGGTGACGAGGCTGCCGGTGTTCAGGTCGAACACGTCGACGTTCGGCACCGTGTGCACGTAGCCGACGAACAGGTAGTGGCCGGCCGCCGCCATCGATTTCGGATTCGCGCTCGTCAGGTTGATCGCTACGTTCGGCGTGCTCGTGTTGCCGGCCATCCAGCCGCGATAGACCTCGATGTGCCCGTTCATCGCGGTCCAGTCCCAGCTGCCCGAGATGCCCTGCGCGAGGATCATCGTGTCGCTGTCGGCCTGGTAGATGATCCGCGTGAGCGGCAGCACGGTGCGCGGAATCGGAATCTGCACCGGCTTGCCCCATGTCGGCTTCCCGGCCGCGTCGAAACCCGCCATCGGATAGTGCGAGATGTTGTTGGTGCGATCGAGCCCGGCCCACACGTCGCCGTTGTCGTCGAGCGCGAAACCGGCCGTTACCTGCAGCGTCGTGTTGAACGGCTTGCCGGGAATCGAGCCGTCCGGAATCGCGATGTAGCCGCTCGCGCCGTTGAAGTGATAGAGGTTGTAGTTGCCCGGGTTCTGGCCGGTCGCGACGAGCATCCGGGTGCCCTTTACCAGCGCGAGCTGGCCAAAATGCTGGCCACGCTGGTAGTCGTTCATGTCGAGGCGCGGGTCCTTCGGATAGCTGAACGGATCGATCGTGTTCGCGACGAACGTGCCGCCCGCGGTGCCGGTGTACACGTTGTTGCCGCTGTAGAAGAACGCACCGTCGGTCGCCGGATCGGGCGCGGCGGCGCCCTCGAAGTTCAGCGCCTGCAGCTTCCATTGCAGCGCGCCCGTCGGGTTGTACGAATGCAGGTCGGTGCTGCCGTTGCGCCCGAGATCCCAGCCGCCGCCCCACGCGTTGTTCAGCACGTACAGGTTGCCGGCCGCGTCCTTGCCGATGCCTGCGACGCGCGTGAAGCGCTTGTCGCCGACCTGCCCCTTGATGCCCGACGTCGTGTCGAGATAGCCGCCCTGCACGCCGAACGTGCCGACCTGCACGGGCTGGCCCACGAGCGCGTAGATCTTGATGTTCATGTCGGGGCCTTCGTCGCCCACCAGCAACTGCCCGCGCGGCGCATCGAAATACAGCGATGCCGGCCGCGCACGGGCCGCCATCTGGACCGTGCTCATCGCCGTGCCCGTCGGGCTGAACTGCGCGACGACGCCCGCGCTCTTGCGCGCGACCCACAGGTTGCCGGCCGCGTCGAGCGCCAGCGCGCCGGGCCCCGATACGCCGATGTCGCGCTGCCACACGCCGTCCGTCGTGTAGACGCGCACGCGATTGCCGTAGAAGTCGCTCGCGTACAGCAGGTTGCCGGTCGTCGCGAGGCCCGTGATCACGTCCGCGTACTGGATGCCGGTCCACGTGCTGACCGGAATGCGCAGGTCGCGCTGGTTCGTGCTGCGGTTGTAGCGGCCGACCGAGCCGCTGCCGAACGTGCGGTTGTAGCCGAGCGCGACGAACAGCGCGTTCGCGTTGCCGGTGATCGCGCCGCCCTGGAATTCGTCATGGATGCCGATCGTGCCGAGCGTCTGCCCGTTCTGGTAGATCGCGACGCCGCCCGCGTTCTCGTCCCAGCGCGACGCCGTATAGATCACGCCCTCGGGGGCGACCCACAGCGAGCGCGCGCCGTTGCCGACGTGCGCGGCGAGCGTGCCGAACGTGTTCGCGAGCCAGTCCGTCGTGTATTGCGCTTGTGCGTGACTGACCGGCGCCAGCATTGCCATGCACAATCCAAGCAATGCCGCGCGAATTTGTTTCGATAACATGAATGATGCTCCCGGACGATCGTTTTTCGACACTCTAATTCGCCGCGTATGAAATATCGGTGATTTTTTAAAAAACCGGTTCAATTGCATGTCGAATTGTTCATTGCGTTCCTTTACCGCGCGACGCCGACTGACTGAAGATGGACCGATCCGGAAGTCGCACCGCGGATCCCCGCCAGGCAGCGCTCTCGCGACCCGCGGTCTTCGGCACTTTATTCCGAATCGCCCAATACAAATACGTCATTTTTTCTGATTCAAACGCATTGAATTTCCATTTCCGGCAAGTCGATTCAATGATTACAAATCGAAATTAAAATGAAAGAAAAAAATATTGTTCGGTGCATGCGACATCACGTTACCGGACGCGCGGGCCGCATACCGTATTGCCGGGAAATCGTGAAGAAGTGAAATAAGAGATGCGCGACGGAATGCCGTTGCCGATGCAGGCAGCCCGGAAGAGGTGCCGAGAATTCGGCGGAAGGAGACACGGCCGCAGGTCAACCGGGAAGGCCGCACGCCGGCCGAACGTGAAGGCGATGCGCTCCGGTGCGGGCCGTCGGGCATCGCGCCGTCCAAGCCGCCCGGATACGACAGGATTGGGTACGCATCGTGCAGCCAGCGGCCCGCATCGAATGCGGGCCACTGGCTGCACAGGACTTCAGAACTTCTGACGCAGCCCGAGGCTGACGATCGCCTGCGATCGCGAGTCGGACGAGTGGCCGTTCGCCTTGTCCGACACCGATGCGGTCGCCGCCACCGGCCGGCCGAGCGCGTCGAGCGTCGTGCCCGACGCATGCTGGTACGCGCCGAGCAGGTACACGCTGGTGCGCTTCGACAGGTCGTAAACCGCACCGAGCGTGACGTTGTGATACTGCGCGCGGTTGTCGATGCCGTCGACGTCGCTGCCGCGCGTGTAGCTGTAGCCCGCGAACAGTTGCGTCTGCGGCTGCACGTTCCAGCGCGTGAACACGCCCGCGACGTTGAACGTCGCATGACCGCTGAACAGCGACTGGGCACCGCTGCGGTACTGCACGTTACTGTAGTTCACCCCGACCACGGCCGGGCCGAAGTCGTACGTCGCGCCGGTCGCGATGATCTGCTGCGACTGCGCGCTCGCATAGCCTTCGTTGATCGACGAGTTGAACAGGCCGTCGTCGGTGCTCCGCCACTTGCCGGCGGTCGGGTCGGTCGCGCCCGTCTTGCTGTTGTCCGAACGCTCGTAGCCGACGCCCACGCGCAGCGGCCCCGCCGCGTACGCCGCGCCGACGCTCCACGTGTTGCGCTGCTTCATGCTGCCCGGCTGGCTGCCGAAGCCGTACAGCGCGCCGAACGTGAAGCCCGCGTAGTTCGCGCTCGTGTACTTGATCGAGCTGTCGACGCGCGCGGTCTGGTCGAGGTCGTCGATGTCGCCCGGATGCGCGCCGAAACCGCCGATGAACGACGACGGGCCGACCGGGCTCACGAAGTCGTCGAGCGACGTGTACTGGCGACCGAGCGTGACCGTGCCGTAGCGGTCGCTGCCGACGCCGACGAACGCCTGCCGGCCGAACTGGCGGCCGCCCTGGCCCGACGTGCCGTTGGTGATGTCGAAGCCGTTCTCGAGTACGAACAGCGCGCGCATCCCGCCGCCGAGATCCTCGGCGCCCTTGATGCCCCAGCGGCTGCCGGACAGGTTGCCGGTAGTCAGGGCGACATCCGAGTGCCCCGTATAGGCGCCCGGCGAGCCGACCCGTTCGTTGCTGCGATAGGTCACGCCCGCATCGACGATGCCGTACAGCGTGACGGAGCTTTGCGCGGAGGCGATGCCCGCGAGCGAGAGCAGCAGCGGTGCTGCGATCAGTTGCTTGTTCATGGTTTTAGCGTCTCCGGGCGGTGAACCCGTTGTTCTATGCGAGTAGCGCGTGCGGTCGGCGGGATCCGCCGGCATGGCGAGGCCGGCGTCGTCCGCACACGGGAACGCGCGCATGCGAAACGCGCGCGCGACGTCGCGGCCAGCATGCCCGCCGCGGCCGCCATGGTAGTTGGAACCGGTTCCGGTCGATAGCGCAATAATGAAAACAGCTTCTTGCCAAAATCGAGATAATCAGCCGCGCGGCGGACGTCCCTGTACAGCGCGAGGCCGCGCGCCCGATAATCGGGCACCCGCCTTCCACCGGGAGTCTTCGGCATGCATCAATCGACCCTGCTGATCTTCGCCGCCGTCGCGTTCGTCGGGATCGCGACGCCCGGCCCGACCGTGCTGCTCGCACTGACCAACGGCTCGCGCTACGGCGTGCGCCGCGCGGCCTACGGCTTCGCCGGCGCGATGCTGTCCGACTTCGCGCTGATCGTCGCGGTCGCGCTCGGCCTCGGCGCGCTGCTGATGGCGTCGGCGTTCTGGTTCTCGGTGGTGAAATGGCTCGGCGCCGCCTATCTCGCGTACGTCGGCATCCGGCTGCTCACGTCGAAGGGCTCGCTCGACGTCGCCGTCGCGCATGGCGGCGCGGCGTACGAACGCAACGCGTCGATCTTCGCGAAGAGCTTCCTGACCGCGGTGACGAATCCGAAGGGCTATCTGTTCTTCTCCGCGTTCCTGCCGCAGTTCCTCGATCCGGCCGCCCCGCTCGCGCCGCAATACGTCGCGCTCGCGGTCACGTTCGCGCTGCTCGACGGCGCCGTAATGTTCGGCTACGCGCTGCTCGGCGCGCGCGCCGTGCGGCTGCTGAAGCGCTCGGGCGCGCTGTGGCTCGAACGCACGTGCGGTGCGATGCTGCTCGCGCTGGCGGGATCGCTCGCGCTGTATCGTCGGCATGCTGCGTAGGGGCATCGGCATGCGCGGTGCTTCGGGTGCTTCGGGTGCTTCGGGTGCTTCGGGTGCTTCGGGCGCTTCGGGCGCTTCAGGAGCGCCGTTCGCGCGGGTCGCATTGCCCGCAACGGTCTCAACAGGCTCGCGATGAGAATCGATGTCCCTCCCCGCTCCGGTTTCCCCGGCCTGTCGCTGCGCCAGCTCGACCGCGCGGATCTCGACACGTGGCACGCATACCTGTCGAATCCCGACGTCGTCCGCCACACGAGCTGGAACCTGCATGCGCGCGACGATCTGCTGCCGCTGTTCGACGGCATCGAATCGGCTCATCCGGATTCGATCCGCCGCCTCGCGATCGTCGACGACGCGTCGGGCGCGCTCGCCGGGACCATCGGGCTGCATACGGTATCCACCGCGAACCGCTCGGCCGAGATCGCGTACGACCTCGCGCCGTCGCACTGGGGGCGCGGCATCGCGAGCGCGCTGTGCGCGAGCGTCACCGCATGGGCGTTCGCCGAAGGCGGCTTCATGCGGATCCAGGGCGTCGTGCTGACCAGCAATGCCGGCTCCGCGCGCGTGCTGCAGAAATGCGGCTACCGGTACGAAGGATTGCTGCGTGCATACCGGATGGTGCGCGGCGCGCCGGGCGATTTCGCGCTGTACGCGCGCCTCGCGACCGACTGACGGGCCGACGCGACGCGCCGATCCGCACGCCGTCGACGCGAATGGACGACCCGCGGCGAATTCGCGACAATCGCCGTTCCCCGCTTCGACTCCTTCGCCATGAAAATCGCCGCGCTGTCCGACATCCACGGCAACCTCGCCGCGCTCGACGCGGTGCTCGACGACGTGCGCCGCCGCGGCGCCGACGTAATCGTCAACCTCGGCGACATCGTGTCGGGCGCACTCCATCCGGCCGCAACGGCCGACCGCCTGATCGCGCTCGACCTGCCGACCATCAAGGGCAATCACGAACGGCAACTGCTGACCGGCGATCGCGACACGATGCGGCTGTCCGACCGCTGGGCGCACGACACGCTGCGCGACGACCAGCGCGCATGGATCGCCGCGCTGCCCGAGCGCCTGACGCTCGGCGACGATGTGCTGATGGTGCACGGCACGCCTGCCAGCGACCTCGTCTACTTCCTCGAAACGGTCACGCCCGACGGCTGCCGCGCAGCGACGCCCGATGAAATCGCGCAGCGCGCGGGCGACGAGACGGCCTCGCTGATTCTGTGCGGCCATACGCACGTGCCGCGCCTCGCGAAACTCGACGACGGCCGGCTGATCGTCAACCCCGGCAGTGTCGGGCTACAGGCGTACTCGGACGATCTACCGCACCCGCACCGGATCGAAACGGGTTCGCCGCATGCGCGCTACGCGATGGTGTCGCGCACGCCGGCCGGCTGGCACGCCGAATTCCATGCGGTCGAATACGACTGGCATACGGCCGCCGCCACCGCGGCATCGCGCGGCCGCGACGACTGGAGCGTCGCGCTGCGCACCGGCCGGTGCTGACGCATCGCCGCCTTCCATTCACCCGCTTCCTTCACCAGAAAGCCGATCCGTCATGCCCGTTCCGTCACAACTGCTGTTCCTGCCCGGCGCGTCGGGCAGCACCGCCTTCTGGCAACCGCTCGCGAGCCGCCTCGCGCATCCGGCCGAGCGTCGGATCGTCGGCTATCCGGGCTTCGGCGACACGCCGCGCGATCCGGCCGTCGACGACTTCGACGGTCTCGTGCGCCATGTGCTGAGCGCGATCGACCGGCCGACCGCCGTGATCGCGCAATCGATGGGCGGCGTGATCGCGATGCGCGCGGCACTCGAACGTGCGCCGCTCGTCACGCACCTGGTGCTGACGGTCACGTCGGGCGGCCTCGACATGCAGTGGCTCGGCGCGCAGGACTGGCGCGCCGGCTTCGCGCAAGCGAACCCGCAATTGCCCGACTGGTTCCTGACGTTGCGCGCCGACCTGTCGCAGGGCATCGGCCGCATCGCGCAGCCGACGCTGCTGCTGTGGGGCGACGACGATCCGATCAGCCCGGTCGCGGCCGGCAAACGCCTGCTCGAACGGCTGCCCGATGCACGGCTGCACGTGGTGCCGGGCGGCCGGCACGATCTCGCGGCCGTGCATGCCGAAACGCTCGCGCCGCTCGTCGACGCGCATCTGCAGCGCGTGTGACGCAGCCCGCTTCGACTCCGGAGCCCGCGACGCGCTCGACGCCGCATTACACGGCGTCGCGTCAGGTCGCGTTCACCAGCGTCAACCGCGCTTCGAGTCCGCCGCCGTCCGGCCGGTTGCGCAACGTGAGCGTGCCGCCCATCGCGAGCGCGAGCTGCCGCGCGATCGCGAGGCCGAGCCCCGTGCCGCCCGTCTCGCGATTGCGCGACGTCTCCACGCGCCGGAACGGTTCGAACACCGCGTCGAGCTGGTCGTCCGGAATGCCCGGCCCGCGATCGAGCACCGCGATGACCGCGCCGCCGCCCGGCGCCGCCTGCACGTCGATCTCGGCCGCGCCCGCGAACTTCAGCGCGTTGTCGACGAGGTTGCCGACGATCCGGCGCAGCGCCTTCGGCCGCGTGACGAGCGCGAGCGGGCCGCCGCCATGCAGCGCGACGTCCTGCCCCGCATCCGTGTAGTCGCACACGATGCTGTCGAGCAGCGCATCGAGATCGATGCGGCGCGCGGCCTCTTCCGTGCCGTGCAGCGTGCGCGCATACGCGACGCCTTCCTTCACCAGATGCTCCATCTCGAGCAGGTCCTGGCGCAGCTTCGCGCCCTGCGCGTCGTCGTCCATCACGTCGACGCGCAGCCGCATCCGCGTGATCGGCGTCTGCAGGTCGTGCGAGATCGACGCGAGGATCTGCATGCGCTCGGCCATGTACTGCGCGATGCGGTCCTGCATCGCGTTGAACGCCCGCGCGGCACGCGCGACTTCGGACGGCCCGTCCTCGTTCAGGCGTTCGCCCTTCAGGTCGGGGCCGAGCGCGTCGGCCGCCTGCGCGAGCTGCTTCAGCGGCCGCGTCGCGAGCCGCACCGCGAGCCAGCAGCACGCGGCCAGCACCGCGAGCTGCAGCGCGAGCACGACCGGCAGCCAGCCCGACAGCGGCACCGTGGACATCGGGTGGATGTCGATCGTCAGCGGCGAGCCGTCGGTCAGGCGCAGATGCACCTGCAGATGCTCGCGATCGCCGGGGATCGCGTTCGCCGTCAGCGGATAGTCGCCGCCGATGCCGTCCGAGATCGAGCGCTCGACGCGCGCCGAGAGCCGCGCCTCCGGCGGCGTGCCCGTCTCGCCGGGCCCGAGGATGAACGCGTAGCTGCGCCGTGCGAGACGCGGCAGCCACGCGGCACGCTGGTCGGGCGGCAGGTGATCGAGCAGCGCGACCGAACTCGCGACCTCGCGTTCAATGTAGCCCATCATCAGGTTGGTGGTCGCCTGGTCGCGCTCGGTGACCGTGAGCCAGAACGACAGCGTCTGTGCGAGCGCGAGGCCCACGCACAGGATCAGCGCGAGCCGCGCGAACAGCGAGCGCGGCCAGTGCCACGGGGTGCGCGCGCTCATGCGTCGCCTTCGACCGCGGTCACCGCCGACGAGAACACGTAGCCCTCGTTGCGCAGCGTCTTGATGTAGCGCGGCTCGCGCGCGCCGTCGCGCAGGCGCTGGCGCAGCCGGCTCACGAGCAGGTCGATCGACCGGTCGAACGGATCGGACTGCCGGCCCTGCGTGAGGTTGAGCAACTGGTCGCGCGTCAGCACGCGCTGCGGATTGTCGAGGAACACGCGCAACAGCCGGTATTCGGCGCCGCTCAACGCGACCAGCGTGCCTTCGGCGTCGAGCAGGTGACGCCCCGTCGTGTCGAGCCGCCATTCGCCGAACGCGAGCATCGCGGCCGACTCCGTCACCTGCATGCCGGGCGGCAGCATGCGCGCGCGGCGCAGCACCGAGCGGATCCGCGCGAGCAGCTCGCGCACCGCGAACGGCTTTGCGAGATAGTCGTCGGCGCCCATCTCCAGACCGATGATGCGGTCGGTTTCCTCGCCGCGCGCGGTCAGCATCAGCACCGGCACCGTCCGGAACTTGCCCGCGCGCAGATCGCGGCATAGCGTGAGGCCGTCCTCGCCGGGCATCATCAGGTCGAGCACGATCAGGTCGGGCGCGCCGTCGTCGAGCACGTTGCGCATCTCGCGGCCGTTCGCGGCGAGCGACACGCGCATGCCGTTCTTCTCCAGGTAGTCCGCGATCAGTTCGCGGATCGCGCGATCGTCGTCGACGATCAGTACGTGGTCGATCTTGTCCATGGGCGGTGTCGTTGGCGTGATGTTCCGGCTGGCGATGTCCGCTTTTATACCCCACCGCGGGCACCCGTTTGTATCCCAATGTATCGCGCCGCCGTGACGACACACAACATTGCACACGCGCGGCTTGCCGGACACATCGCAGATACGTCGGCGCGGCCCAATGACGGCTGTCGAAACCTGTCCGGCCGCCGCCCCCGCGCGGCGGCCGGCCGAACCGGAGAACCGCCATGCCGACCAGACTCAAGACCGCCGCCCTCGTGATCGCCCTCGCCGCCACGGCCGGGCTCGCCGCGTTCGCCGGCACCCGCGACGAGGCGGGCATGACCGCCTCGCTGGCCGGCACGCCGGCGCCCGACTTCACCGGCATCGAGCGCTGGCACAACAGCGCGCCGCTCAAGCTCGACCAGCTGCGCGGCAAGGTCGTGCTGGTCGATTTCTGGACGTACTCGTGCATCAACTGCATTCATACGATTCCGTACGTGAACGACTGGTACCGGAAGTATCGCGACCAGGGGCTCGTCGTGGTCGGCGTGCATACGCCCGAGTATCCGTTCGAACGCGATACGAAGAACGTCGCCGATGCGGTCAAGCGCTTCGGCATCCAGTATCCGGTCGCGCAGGACAACCGCTACGACACGTGGCGCGCGTACGGCAACCAGTACTGGCCCGCGCTGTACCTGATCGACGCGAACGGCAAGGTCGTCTATACGCGGTATGGCGAGGGCGGGTATGACAAGACGGAAGCGGCGATTCGCGGGGCGCTGGCGCAGGCGGCAGAAGGAACGATGGGGACGAAGGGCGCGACGCGTACGCAGTAGCGTGCGCCGGCGGGGGCGCGACATGCGCCCCCGTGCGATTCACCGTGACTCACCCGCGCTTCGCGTCGGCTTCCGCCAGCATCGCCTCCCCGATCGCGAGATTCCCGTCCGCGATCAGCGCGTCGCCCGCGCCGCGAATATCGTCGACCGCCTTGTTCTGCCCGAGCTTGCGCTTGCCGACGAGCCGCGTGATCTCGATCTGCAGCCCGACGATCGACTGCAGCATCGTGTCGAGATAGTCCTTCGGCGCGTCGGCCATCTTCCACGGCGCCGGCTGCGACGCCTCGTGCGTGCGCGTCAGCCGCGCGACCACGCCGCGCACGAACTTCTCGTCGTCGCGCACGGTGATGCGGCCGTGCGCATGCACGACCACGTAGTTCCACGTCGGCACCTGCCGATGCGCGACGTGCTTGCTCGGATACCAGTTCGGCGAGATGTACGCGTCGCCGGCGCGGAAGATCACGAGCACCTCGTCGCCGTCCGCGACGTCCTGCCAGACCGGATTCGCGCGCGCGACGTGCGCATGCAGTTCGCCGAGGCCGCCGTCGTCCGGCAGCAGTTCGAACGGAAGGTGGTTCGCGTCGAGCCCGCTGTTCCCGCGCGTGACCAGGGTGCCGAACGGATGCTGGACGATCAGTTCGCGCAGCACGTCGGGACGGGATTCGGCGAAATCGGCGGGGACATACATGGCGGCTCCACGGTCGGACAGGGTTGGGAGGGAACGGGTCGGAACCGGCCCGTCATGCCCCGATTGTGATCGCTAACTGGTTTATGCTGTAGAGCCGGTTTAGAACATTTTCAGCAGACCAGAATCATGGCCAGGACCGCCCGGATCGTCGAAATCCCGTCGCTCGGCGCGCTCGACCGCGCGGCCGGCGACCTGAGCCGCCAGCTCGCGCAGGCGTTGCGGGACGCGGTGCGCCGCGGCGACGTGCGGCCCGGCGACACGCTGCCGTCCACGCGGCTGCTCGCGGCGTCGCTTCAGGTCGCGCGCGGCACGGTCGTCGACGCATATGCGCAACTCGTCGCCGAAGGCTTCCTGGAGTCGCGCGGCGGCGCCGGCACGCGGGTCGCGAACGCGCTGGCCGAGCCGTCGCCGCCGGCTGGCGGACCGCCCGCCGCCCGCCAGCGCGCCGCCCATGCCGGCCTGCCCGAACCGGCCGCGACGTTCGCGCGGATCGCCCGCGAATTCCGTCCGCTGCCGGCCGCGCCGTTCGCGATCTCGGTGCCCGTCGGGCTCACCGCGCCCGACGACATCTGGCGCCGGCTCGGCAACCGCCTGCGCGCCCGCGGCGCCGGCGCGCCGTCCGGTTATGCGGATCCGCAAGGCGCGCTACCGCTGCGCGAAGCGATCGCCGATTACGTGCGCCGCTCGCGCTCGGTGCGCTGCAGCGCCGAGCAGGTCGTCATCACGAGCGGCACGCAACAGGCCCTGCACCTCGCGAGCCAGGTCCTGCTCGGCCCGAACGATCGCGCGTGGGTCGAGAATCCCGCCTATCGCGGCATCACCGCGCTGCTCGAGAGCACCGGGCGGCGCGACGCGATGGTCCGCGTGCCGGTCGACGCGGACGGCATCGACGTCGAGGCCGGCATCCATCTCGCGCCGGACGCGCGCGCGGCGTTCGTCACGCCATCGCACCAGTATCCGCTCGGGATGCCGATGAGCATGGCGCGCCGCAACGCGCTGCTCGGCTGGGCGCGCGCGCATCGCGCATGGGTGGTCGAGGACGACTACGACAGCGAGCTGCGCTACGAAGGCTATCCGTTCCCGTCGCTGCAAGGCCTGGATCCGGAACACGTGATCTATCTCGGCACGTTCAGCAAGATCCTGTTCCCGTCGCTGCGGCTCGGCTACGTGATCGCGGCCGCCGAGCTCGTGCCCGCGTTCTGCGGCGCGCGCGTGCTGATGGATCGCCACGCGCCGACCGCCGATCAGCACGTACTCGCCGCCTTCATCGCGGAAGGCCATCTCGACCGCCACATCCGCCGCGTGCGCGGCGTCTACGCGGAACAGCGCGCGCTGCTGATCGACACGCTCGGCGCGCGGCTGCCGCGCGAGCGCGGCTGGGTGCAGCCGGGCGATCAGGGGATGCACGTCGTGCTGTGGCTCGCGGAAGGGATCGACGACCTCGACGTGGTGGCGCGCGCCGCGCAGGCGGGCGTGGCGGTGCGCGCGGTGTCGCCGATGTTCGCGCCGGGCACCGCGCGTCCGGGCCTCGTGCTCGGCTTCGGCGGGTTCGATCGCGCACGGATGGAAGCGGCCGCGCAGCGGCTCGCGGATGTGGTCGGCGAAGCGGCCGGCGTCGATTCGTCGGATGAATCGCGACGACGCATGCGACCAAAAGTTGTCCGCGGGCAACAAACGTAATCGTCTGTAACGCCTGCAGGAAAACCGGCGTTTTGGCCACAGGTGACGCTGCTCGGTTTGCTAGGATCGCGCCTTTTCCGCTCGCGCTCCTGCCGCCGTGAATCGCTTCGTGCCGTATCTTCGAGACCTGTGGCTTCGCTGCCGTACCGGCGCCCGCGCGCTCGGCGCCGGCGCGTGGCATCGTCTGCGCCATCCGACGCGCCGCGGCG
Source organism: Burkholderia sp. BCC1998 (assembly GCF_905339875.1). Taxonomy (NCBI): domain Bacteria; kingdom Pseudomonadati; phylum Pseudomonadota; class Betaproteobacteria; order Burkholderiales; family Burkholderiaceae; genus Burkholderia; species Burkholderia sp. BCC1998. Next base: position 37,226 of record NZ_CAJPHE010000011.1, on the reverse strand, counting down.
TCGCGCTGACGCTCGCCGCGATCCCCGTGCTCGGCCTGCTGGTCCTGCTCGCGTTCGTGCCGTTCACGCCGAGCATCGGCGACATCCGCAAGGCGCGCATCGACCGTCCGGCGCGCGTGCTGTCCGCCGACGGCCAGCTGATCGCCGAGTTCCGGCCCGTGAACCGCGAATGGGTGCCGCTCAAGCAGATCTCGCCGCACATGGTCGACGCGCTGATCGCGACCGAGGACCACCGCTTCTACGCGCATCACGGCATCGACTGGCGCCGCACGCTCGCGGCCGGGCTGCATACGTTCTCGGGCAGCCGCCAGGGCGGCTCGACGATCACGCAGCAGCTCGCCCGCAACCTGTATCCGGACGAAGTCGGCCGCGCGCCGACGCTCACGCGCAAGGTGAAGGAGCTGATCACCGCGTTCAAGATCGAGACGGTGTACAGCAAGGACGAGATTCTCGAGACTTACCTGAACACCGTGCCGTTCCTGTACAACGCGTACGGCGTCGAAATGGCCGCGCGCACCTATTTCGGCAAATCGGCGGACCAGCTCGACATCGTCGAAAGCGCGACGCTCGTCGGGATGCTGAAGGGCAACAGCTACTACAACCCGGTGCTGAATCCGGAGCGCGCGGTCCAGCGCCGCAACATCGTGCTCGCGCGGATGGCCGCGATGGGCATGCTGTCGCCGCGGCAGCTCGCGCAACTGCAGCGCCGCCCGCTGCGCGTCGACTTCGAGCCGCAGACCGCGCAACCCGGCCCCGCCCCGCACTTCGCGGTGCAGCTGCGCAAGTGGCTGATCGCCTGGGCCGACCGCAACAACTACGACCTCTACTCGGACGGCCTCGTCGTGCGCACGACGCTCGATGCGCAGCTGCAGGACATGGCGACGCAAGCGCTGACGCAGCAAACCGATCGCCTGCAGGCGATCGCCGACGACGCGTGGCACAACCCGTCCGGCTGCGGGCTGCGCAACGACCTGTTCCGCGGCTTCATCCGGCAGACGCCCGACTATCGCGACGCGCGCGCCGCCGGGCTCGCCGACGCGGCCGCGCTGAAGCAGCTCGGCGCGAATCGCGCGTTCGTGCGCGCGTTGTGCGAGCGCAAGACACAGGTACAGGCCGGCTTCGTCGCGCTCGATCCGCGCAACGGCGCGATTCGAGCGTGGGTCGGCAGCCCCGATTTCGGCAGCGAGCCGTTCGATCACGTCGTGCAGGCGCGACGCCAGCCGGGCTCGACGTTCAAGCCGTTCGTCTATGGCGCCGCGTTCGCGGACGGCATGCGGCCGGACGATACGTTCGTCGATCGTCCGGTGGCGATCCCGATCGGCGCGCACGCGGTGTGGCGTCCGACCGATGCCGAACCGCCGACGGACGCGCCGATGACGCTGCGCGACGCGCTCGCCCTGTCGCGCAATCGCATCACCGCGCAGGTGATGCAGCGCGAAGGCGCGGCCAGGGTCGCACAGCTCGCACGTGCGATGGGCGTGCGCGAAAGCCCGCTCGACGCGGTGCCGTCGCTCGCGCTCGGTACGAGCCCCGTCACGCTGAAGGAAATGGTGTCCGCGTACGGGACGATCGCGAACCGCGGCGTGTACGTCGCGCCGCAGATGATCACGCGCATCGAGGATCGCGACGGCAAGGTGCTCGCCGCATTCGGCAGCGCGCCGCCCGAACGCGCGATGCCGGTGGCCGCGGCACAGACGCTGGTCGACGTGATGCGCGGCGTCGTCGATTACGGGACCGGTGCCGACATCCGTTCGCGCTACGGGATTCGCATCGACGTCGCGGGCAAGACCGGCACGACGCAGGACAACACGGACGGCTGGTTCATCCTGATGCATCCGCAACTGGTGGCCGGCGCGTGGGTCGGCTTCGACGACGGCAACGTGACGCTGCGCAGCGACTATTGGGGGGCAGGCGCGCACAGCGCGCTGCCGATCGTCGGCTCGTTCTACGATGCGGCGCTGCGTGCGCGTGCGATCGACCCGCATGTGCAGTTCTCGCCCGACTTCCGGCCGCGCAGCGCGCCGGCGCCGGCGCCGAGGCGGCGTCCGCATCCGGGCCTGTTCGACTGGCTGAAGATTTTCCGCTGAGCGCGGCACGACAAAGACGCTTCGTCCACCCGGACGAAGCGATCCCGGCCCGCACCGCGCATCATCGACGCAACCCGTCCATCGATGCCGGAGGCCGCATGACCCACAGCGCTGTCCAAATCGCGAACCTGCTGTACCGCTACGCGGAGCTGCTCGACGCCGGTGACCTGCCGGGGATGGCGGCGCTGTTCCGGCATGCGCGGATCAAGGTCGAGGAAGCGGCGCCGACGATCGGCGCCGATGAATTGCTCGCGCTGTTCGACGCGCGCGTGAAGCGCTACGCGTGCGGCACGCCGCGCACGAAGCATGTAATCACGAATCCGCTCATCGAGATCGACGAAGCCGCGCATCGCGCGACGGCTCGCTCGTACTACACGGTGCTGCAGGCCGTCGACGGCCTCGCGCTGCAGCCGATCGCGGCGGGCCGCTATCACGACGCGTTCGAGCGCGTCGACGGCGCATGGCGTTTCGCGTTCCGCGACTACACGCTGTTCGATTTCGCGGGCGACCTGCGTCGCCACCTGAACGATGCGCCGGCCGGTTGACGCGCCGGCCGGTTGACGCGCCGGCCGGCGAACGCGGCCGGCAATGCGCTCAGGCCGCCGCGAGCGTCGCGGTCAGTGCGTCGAACTCCGGCGCCCACGCCGCGCACCCTTCGTCGCGCCGGCGGACCGGCTGTCGTCAGTCCGCCGTGTCGCCGCTCTTCGGCAGCTTCGACCATGCGTTGCGTCCCGGCGCCGGCGACCATGCCGGACGCGTCTTGCGCGCGCTGTCGATCACGACCAGGTAGCGCCCGGCGATCGGCGTGACGTCGCGATCGCGGCGCAGCACCCACAACGACTTGCCGTCCTCGACGCGCGCCTCGTAGTCGTCGTCGAGGATGCCGTGCTGGTCCAGGAACGCGTTCAGCGAAGCAGGAATCCGCACGCAGCCTTTCGAGTGCCGGATGCCGAGCAGCGGCTCGAGGCGATCGGGATCGGTCGCGTGCATCTGGAAGCGCATCGGCGACTTGCCGCCCTTGCCCCAGCCGCGCTCGCCGTCCACCCAGCCGAAGTCGTAGATGCGCATGTCGCGCTTGCCGTAGCCGCGAATACCGTTGTCGTTCGTCGTGCCTTCCGCGCGGAAATCCATGTTGTCGGGCGAGTGATGGAACACGCCGAGCGGCGTCAGGAAGTGATCGTATTTGCCGGGCCAGCCGGTGCCGACCGGCGACGCGCCGATCATCAGCCACGCATTGGTCGGCGTCGCGCGGAAGTAGATGAACAGCGCCTGCACGTTCGGCGCGCGGTCGACGATCGCGACGTATTCGCCGGCCCGGTCGCCGAGATCCGCATCGGCGAGCGCCTGCTGAAGGCGGACGCCATACGCGCGCTGCTCGTTCGCGGGCACGTTCAGGCGTCGCGTGACTTCCTGCGTGAAGCGCTTGCGCATGTCGATCGCACGCGCGGTTGCGCTCTTCGCTTCGTCGGCCGACAGCGGCGGGTGCCGGCGCGGCGGCGTCGGTGCGGGTGCTTCGGCTTCGCTTGCCGGCGTGCCGGATGCTGCCGATGCAGGCGATGCCTCCGATGCTGCCGATGCGGCGGAAGCCGGGGATGCCCCGCTGGCAGGCGACGCATGATGCGCGGCGGATGCCGCGGATGACGGAGCGACTCCGGACGACACATGCGCCGGCGAAGCCGGATGCGCGACCGAAGCCGCGGATGACGACGCGACTCCCGACGACCCATGCGCCGGCGAAGCCGAACGCGCGGCCGAAGCCGCGGACGACGGCGCGACTCCCGACGACCCATGCGCCGACGACGTCGAACGCGCGGCCGAAGCCGTTGATGAGGATGACGTAGCAGTTGCCGACGGCACGTCGGACGCGGCAAAGGCGGGCCGCGCGACAAGCACGGAGATCGGGAGAACGGCCGCGAGCCACACATGCGTGGCGACCGCGAGGGTACGGCAACGCGGCTTGGACAACCGCCGCGTCAGGTCGGAGAGCATCATGCGATCGAAGCCATCGGCCGAACCGGCCGCCGCACGTTGCGAACGGCGCATCTCCCGCGCGAGCCATCGACACGCCGGCCGCACGCATGTGCCCGGCGCCGACGCCTCTTCGCGGTGGAGTCGTTCGCAGTACAACGCGTTCGGTCCAATGGCGGCTAATGAGTCGTCAGGTCTTTCATTCTACCCGCGCGGACACGAATCGGCAGGGCCGCTTCCCCGGTTTCGCCGCGGTTTTGCGCTTCGTCACACTTTGTTTCAACTCATTGCCGCTTGATGCGCCGCTGCATGGCAGGTTGCTTCGCCGGGCGTGTCCGGCAACACGAAACGCCCGGAAATTCACGCGCATGCGGCATACGGCACGCGAGCGCGCAACCCCCGTCTACTTCGAAATGGTTTCGAGCGCGATGCCTTTGGTGCGCGGCCCCATGAACCCGATCGCGGCCATCACGATCACCATCGCGCCGGCGATGAACGCGAACACGCCGAACGTGCCGAAACCCTTCAGCACGGCCGCGATCACGAACGACGAGAAGATCGCCGAGAAGCGGCTCCACGAGTAGACGAAGCCCACCGCGCGCGCGCGGATCGACGTCGGGAACAGCTCGGCCTGATACGCGTGGAAGCTGTACGACATGATGTTGCTCGCGAGCGTGAGGCCGATGCCGAGCACGATCAGGAACGCGCCCACCGTCGTCTGGCTGAACAACAGCCCGCAGACGACGATCGCCGCCGCCATCGCGACGATCACCGACTTGCGCTCGAAGCGGTCGGCGATCACGAGGCCGATCAGCGGGCCGAGCGGCGCCGCGAGCGCGATCACGCTCGAATACATGAGACTCGACGTGATCGTGATGCCCTGCTTGATCAGCAGCGTCGGCACCCAGTTCGCGAAGCCGTAAAAGCCGACCGTCTGGAACACGTTGAAGATCGTCATCATGATCGTGCGGCTGCGATACGGCGGCACCCACATGTCGCGGAAGCTGCCGCGCGGCGGCACCGGCTCGGAGGGCGCCGGCGGCGGCAGCGGCCGGCCGTATTCGGCTTCGACCTTCGCCTCGAGCGCGCGCATGATGCGGTCGGCTTCGTCGACGCGGCCCTGCTGCGCGAGCCAGCGCGGGCTTTCCGGCAATTCGCGGCGAATCCACCACACGAACAGCGCGCCGTGCGCACCGATCAGCACGACCCAGCGCCAGCCGTCGAGGCCGAACGGTGCGTGCGGCACGAGCAGGTACGCGAGGAACGCGACCACCGGCACCGCGACGAACCCGACCGCCTGCTCGCACGCGAACGCGCGGCCGCGGATCTGCTTCGGCACGAGTTCGGAGATGTACGTGCCGATCGTCACCATCTCGACGCCGAGGCCGAGACCGACGACGAAGCGCCAGAAGTTCAGCCCGCCTGCCGTGTCCTGGAACGCCATCACGACGTTGGCGGCCGTGTACCACAGCAGCGACCACGTGAAGATCGCGCGGCGGCCGAAGCGGTCCGCGAGGAAGCCGCATGCGATCGTGCCGATGAAGAGGCCGGAGAACAGCGCGGCGATGAAGCTCGCGACGCCCGTGGTGCCGAACAGGCCGTGCGTCGTCGCGGACAGGATCCCGCTTTTCACGAGGCCCGGCGCAACGTAGCCGCTGTACAGCAGATCGTAGAGTTCGAAGAAGAAGCCGAGGCTCAGCAGCACGACGAGCTTCCAGACGCTGCGGGTCGGCGGCAGGCGGTCGAGGCGGGCTGAAATCGAGCCGGCGTCGATGGAAGAGGACGAGGTGGCTGCCTGGGGAAAGCTGTCCGTTGAGACCATCTGGGTCGTGTCTCCTGATCGTGTCGTGTGTTGTTGTCCGGCGGCCGATCGGCCCGGCCGCCGTCGGGCGATTCGTCGCATTGTACCGGCACGCCGCGCGCGCCGCGTCGCGTGGCGAACCGGTTCGGACACCCCACTTTCGCGCCGGACCATGTGTAACTTGCGTAACTGTCTGTCGAATCTGTAAGGTTCGAAGGCATCGCGATCGTCTGCCACTCGCGCGCATCCGAAACCGGCACGGCCCCGTCTGCAAGGGGCTGCCGGGCCGTCGCGCGCCCGCGCCGGCACCGCGAGACACGACAGGCAACGTGCGCAATCGGCAGCGCCGCCGCCGCCACGCCCCGGTAACATGCTACCGGGCCAACTCCCGGCTTCCGGGCGCCTTTCGGCACCCGGCATTGTCGGCAAAACGTAAGCATTCCATGTCCATACAACGACTCTCCACGTACGCACGCCGGATCGCGCTGTTCGCACTGCTGCAGTTCGCGGCGATCGCGACCGCGTCGGCGTTTCCGACGGCTGCGTCCGCACCGGGCGCGAGCGGCGTCGGCGTCCCCGTGCCGACCATTTCGCTGAACGACGCGGTTGCGCGGCTCAAGCAGATGCAGGTGCAACAGGACCGCATCAAGCAGCAGACATCGAACGCGACCAACAGCAAGGAGCTCGACGAGCTCGGCGACGCGACCCAGGAACTGAGCGCCGACGTCGACAAGCTGCAGAGCCAGCTCGCGCCGCAGCGCACGCAAGTCCAGGCGCAGCTCGACGTGCTCGGCCCGCCGCCGGCCCCGGGCGCATCGCCCGAAACGCCTGCCGTCGAACAGCAGCGGGAGACGCTGAACGCGCGCAAGGCGCAGATCGACGCGGCGCTGAAACAGGCCGCCGACCAGAAGACCAACCTCGCGAACCTGAACGACCAGTTTGCGAAACTGCACCGCAGCCTGCTGAAGAACCAGCTCGCATTCCGTTCGGGCAGCATCTTCGGTGCGCAGTTCTGGCTGCCGCTGTTCCACCTGTCGCCGGACGACGTCCAGCGGCTCGAGGACTTCAACGACGAACTGCGCGACATGCTGCGCTCGTCATGGACACCCGGCCAGCGCGCCATCACCACGCTGCTGCTGATCGCCGCGCTCGCTGCGTGGCTCGGCGGCCGCCGCGTCGTCGAACGCGGGCTCGCGTGGTTCTGCCTGAACCGCCTGCCGCCCACCCGGCTGCGCCGCAGCGCGCTGGCGCTGGCGACGGCGTTCTCGACACTGCTCGCGACCGCGGTCGCCGTACAGATCCTCTATCTCGCGCTCGCCCGCCACTCCGAACTCACGTCTTCGATGACCGATCTGTGGGACCAGTTCGCGAAGCTCGCCGTGACCTGCGCGCTGATCGCCGGCCTCGGCCGCGCGCTGCTCTGCACGAAGCATCCGTCATGGCGGCTGCCGGCGCTCGCCGATCCCGTCGCGCTCGCGATGAAGCCGTTCCCCGGCGTGCTGGCCGCGCTGCTGCTGATGTCCGGCACGCTCGAGTCGATCAACCGGATCGTCGATACCAGCCTGTCCGTCACGCTGTTCGGCCGCGGCATCGTCTCGCTCGTCGTCGCGCTGACCGTCGGCGCGTCGATCCTGCGCGCGAATCGCGTCCGCACCGCGCTGGCGGCATCCGGCGAGGCGCCCGAGCAACGCTCGACGCTCGCCGGGCTGATTCACGCCGGCGTCACGCTGGCGATCGTCGTGTCGCTGGTCGCGCTGCTGATCGGCTACATCACGGTCGCGCGCTTCATCACGTACGAGCTCGTCTGGTTCGAGATCGTGGTGTGCAGCGTCTACATCCTGACGCAGCTGACGCGCGACGCCAGCGAAAGCCTGTTCTCCGCGAACCTGTCGACCGGCAAGCAGATCAAGCACCTGTTCGCGCTCGACGACCGGCATCTCGACCAGGCCCACACCGTCGTGTCCGGCCTCGGCACGAGCCTGCTGATGCTGATCGCGGCGATCGCGCTGCTGACGGGCGGCTTCGGCACGACGCCGAGCGACCTGCTCGACAGCGCGGTCGCGATGATCGGCGGCCAGCGGCTGCAGAGCCTGAACATCATGCCCGACCGGATCCTGAACGCGGTGATCGGGTTCGCGATCGGCTTCTACCTGCTGCGCTCGGTGCGCCGCTGGCTCGACGGCGAGTTCATGCCGGCACTCGGCATGGACGCGGGGATGCGCGTGTCGCTGATCACGCTGTTCACCAACGTCGGCTACGTGCTGCTCGTGCTGATGACGCTGGGGCTGCTCGGCGTCAGGTGGAGCAACCTCGCGTGGATCGTCAGCGCGCTGTCGGTCGGTATCGGTTTCGGCCTGCAGGAGATCGTGAAGAACTTCGTGTCGGGGCTGATCCTGCTGACCGAGCGGCCGGTGAAGGTGGGCGACATGGTCAGCATCGCGGGCGTCGAAGGCGACATCCGCCGCATCAACGTGCGCGCGACCGAGATCCAGCTCAGCGACCGCTCGACCGTCATCGTGCCGAACTCGCAGCTGATCTCGCAGAACGTGCGCAACGTGACGATGGGCAACAGCACGCAGGGCGTCGCGACGCTGATGCTCACGTTCCCGCTGAACACCGACCCCGAGCAGGTGCGCGACCTGCTGCTCGACGCGTATCGCGAGCACCCGGCGATTCTCGACAAGCCGGCGCCGTCGGTCACGTTCAGCCAGCTCGCGCCGGACGGGATCACGCTGAGCGTCACGGGCTACGTGGCGAGCCCGCGGATCGCCAGCTCGACGAAGAGCGACCTGCTGTTCGAGATCCTGAAGCAGTTGCGGGCGGCGCAGATCACGCTGTCGACGCCGCAGATGCTGGTCGTGCAGAACATGCCGGCAAGCGACGCTTCCGCCCCACACGAGTAAGCGATCGAGCGGGCATGCGCCGAGCGGGCATCGGCGCGCACGCATCGCCGCAAGCGACAAGGGCCGGTTACCGCTTTCGCGGCAACCGGCCCTTGTCATTCGATCGATTCGACCGTCGCGGCGCCCTCCCGGGCGCGCTCCGTCAGACGTCGAACTTCACGCCCTGCGCCAGCGGCAACTGACGGCTGTAGTTGATCGTGTTCGTCGCCCGGCGCATATACGCCTTCCACGCATCCGAACCCGACTCGCGGCCGCCGCCCGTTTCCTTTTCGCCGCCGAACGCACCACCGATCTCCGCGCCGCTCGTGCCGATGTTCACGTTGACGATCCCGCAGTCGCTGCCCGCTGCCGACATGAACTGCTCGGCCTCACGCATGTCGTTCGTGAAGATCGCCGACGACAGGCCTTGCGGCACCGCGTTGTGCAGTTCGATCGCATCGTCGAAATTGTCGTACACCATCACGTACAGGATCGGCGCGAACGTCTCGCGCTCGACCACAGCCGATTGCTTCGGCATCCGTACGATGGCCGGGCGCACGTAGTACGCATCCGCGTGACCGACGTCGACGCGCTCGCCGCCCTTCACCTCGCCGCCCTGCTCGCGTGCGTCGCCCAGCGCCTTCTGCATCGCATCGAACGACGCGCGATCGACCAGCGGGCCGACCAGCGTGCCTTCTTCAAGCGGGTTGCCGACCTTCACCGACGCGTAGGCCTTCTCGATGCGCGGCAGCAATTGCTCGACCAGGCTGCGATGCACGATCAGGCGGCGCAGCGTCGTGCAGCGCTGGCCGGCCGTGCCGACCGCCGCGAACGTGACCGCACGCACGACGAGATCCAGATCCGCGCTCGGCGCGACGATCATCCCGTTGTTGCCGCCGAGTTCGAGGATGCCGCGTGCGAGACGCTGGCTCAGCACCTTCGCGACTTCCTGGCCCATCCGCACGCTGCCCGTCGCGCTGACGACCGGCACCTTCTTCGACGCCGTCAGCACCTCGCCGACATCGCGCATGCCGAGCACCAGCTGGCTCAGCTCCGCCGGCGCGACACCCGGATGCGTCTTGTCGAATTCGCGGATCGCCTTCTGGAGCAGCACGTGGCACGCGATTGCCGTGAGCGGCGTCTTCTCGGACGGCTTCCACACGACCGAATCGCCGCACACGAACGCCAGCGCCGCATTCCACGCCCACACCGCGACCGGGAAGTTGAACGCCGAGATCACGCCGCACACGCCGATCGGGTGCCACGTTTCCATCATCCGGTGGCCCGGGCGCTCGGACGCGATCGTCAGGCCGTAAAGCTGGCGCGACAGGCCGACCGCGAAATCGCAGATGTCGATCATTTCCTGCACTTCGCCAAGGCCTTCCGACGTGATCTTGCCGGCCTCGAGCGTGACGAGGCGGCCGAGCTCGGCCTTGTGCTCGCGCAGCACGTTGCCGAACACGCGCACGAGCTCGCCGCGCACCGGCGCCGGCACCGTGCGCCACTTGAGGAATGCGTCGTGCGCGGCGTCGATCTTGCGCTCGGCGTCGGCGGGCGAGTCGACCGCCAGCGTCGCGAGCGTCGCGCCGTCGAGCGGCGAACGCGCGGTCAGCGCATTGCCTTTCCACTGGGCGAGATCGATGTCGAGCGCAGCAAGAATGTCGTTGAATTGCATCACTTCCTCTTCAGGGACAGATTGATCGGTGCGGCGGCGACGCCGCCCGCGTGATTCGATTGGAGCGCGTTCGCGCGCCCTGTGCAAGCGGATGCGCAGCTCGGCAGGCCCGGTGCGCCGCACGGCGCATCGCGCGGCGCCGCCGCCGGAAACCCGGCCGGGCGGCGCGCCCCCGCCTCGCGAGGCACGATCCATGAGACACATTGTCGATGGCCACAAGTTCGGCCGCTATTGATATTAACTCACGACTTCATTCCCAAAACGCAACAACCCAGCGGGACGAATCCGCCCGTTTCGGCACCGGCATGGGACGTATCCAAGGCCGATGGCCGGGCCGCCGGGGCGGTCCCAATGCGCGGCAAGTTGATGACAAAGTTGCATCACCCTGTGCGGAAATATCGTTTGCCGCGCTTGCGGCCGGCACCCACAATCGGGGCGGCGTCGAGGTGCACCGCACCCGGCGCGCCGACGGCCGCCCAACGGGCGGCCGACGACAGACGAAGGCAACACGCGTCGCGGCCCGGCGGTCCCGGTCGATCCGGACCAGCCCCGCGAAGCAGTGCCGCCGCCCGGCCGGCGGCCGGCAACGCGCCGCCCTTCGTAACCAAAAAACAATCCCGGAGACAGCGCCCAGCACCCGCCATGCATTCAGATGCCCGCCCCGACTCGCCCCGTCCGTCCGGCTCGCCGCCCGCGCAGCCGTCCCTCCACCGCAGCCTGCAGGCGCGCCATCTGCGGATGATCGCGATCGGCGGCTCGATCGGCACCGGCCTGTTCGTCGCGTCCGGCGCGTCGATCTCGCAGGCCGGCCCCGGCGGCGCGCTGGTCGCGTACATGCTGATCGGCCTGATGGTCTATTTCCTGATGACGAGCCTCGGCGAAATGGCCGCGTTCATGCCGGTGTCGGGCTCGTTCGCAACTTACGGCGCGAAATTCGTCGACGAAGGCTTCGGCTTCGCACTCGGCTGGAACTACTGGTACAGCTGGGCCGTGACGCTCGCGGTGGAACTCGTCGCCGCGCAGCTCGTGATGCACTACTGGTTCCCGCACGTGCCGGGCGTCTGGTGGAGCGCGATCTTCCTCACCTTGATCTTCGCGCTCAACGCGCTGTCGGTGCGCGGCTTCGGCGAAGCCGAATACTGGTTCGCGCTGATCAAGGTGCTGACGGTGCTCGCGTTCGTCGGCGTCGGCCTGCTGATGATCTTCGGGATCATGCAGGGCGGCCCGAGCGCGGGCTGGGGCAACTTCACGATCGGCGACGCGCCGTTCGCGGGCGGCTGGGCCACGATGCTCGGCGTCGCGATGATCGCGGGCTTCTCGTTCCAGGGCACCGAAATGATCGGCGTCGCGGCCGGCGAATCGGAGAACCCGCGCACGACGATCCCGCGCGCGGTCAGCCAGATCTTCTGGCGCATCCTGCTGTTCTACGTGTTCGCGATCTTCGTGATCGGCGTGCTGATTCCGTACACCGACCCGAGCCTGCTGAAGAGCGACGTGACCGACGTCGGCGTGAGCCCGTTCACGCTCGTATTCCGCCACGCGGGCCTCGCGTTCGCGGCCGGCGTGATGAACGCGGTGATCCTGACGGCCGTGCTGTCGGCCGGCAACTCGGGCATGTACGCGTCGACGCGGATGCTCTACAACCTCGCGGTCGAAGGCCGCGCGCCGAGGCTGTTCGCGAAGCTGTCGCCGGGCGGCGTGCCGCGCAACGCGCTATACGCGACGACCGCCGTCGGCGCGCTGTGCTTCCTCACGTCGCTGTATGGCGACAAGACGGTGTACCTGTGGCTGCTGAACACGTCGGGCATGGCCGGCTTCATCACGTGGCTCGGCATCGCGGTCAGCCACTACCGGTTCCGCAAGGGCTTCCTGAAGCAGGGCTACCGGCTCGACCAGCTGCCGTACCGGTCGAAGTGGTTCCCGTTCGGCCCGCTGTTCGCGTTCGCGCTGTGCGCGATCGTCGCACTCGGCCAGGACTACCAGGCGTTCCTCGCCGACAGGATCGACTGGGCCGGCATCGCCGCGACCTACATCGGCCTGCCGTTCTTCCTCGCGATCTGGCTCGGCTACGCGCTGGTGCGCAAATGCCGCCTCGTCCGCTACGAGGACATGGAAATCGCGCCGTGGATCGAGCGCAACGCGGCGCCCGACGCCACGGTCAAGACCGACGCCGGCTATCCGGCCTACGTCGCCGCTCCGGCCAACCCGACGCCGGGCGCGTGATGCCCGGTCGCACACCGGCCGCCGCCCGACCGCGGCGGCCGGTGCGCTGAACACCCCATTCGACGCGGCGCGCGCGTTCAGGCAAGATCGACGCGCGCCGTCCGTTTTTCCGTCGTCACGAGTCATCGAAAACGCATGCAGAACTTCTACGAAGCCACCGTTACCCGCCAGCCCTACCCGCAACTGACCGGCACGATCGACACGCAGGTCTGTATCGTCGGCGGCGGCCTCGCCGGCCTGTGCACGGCGCTCGGCCTCGTCGAGCGCGGCGTGCGGGAGGTCGTCGTGCTCGACGGCGAACGGGTCGGCTTCGGCGCGTCCGGCCGCAACGGCGGCTTCGTGTTCGGCGGCTACAGCCTCGACAACGCGGACCTGCTGCGCACACTCGGCCGCGACGAAGGCCGCCGCCTGTACCGGCTCACGGTCGATGCGGTCGACCTGATCCGCGCGCGGATTGCCCGCTACGGCATCGACTGCGACATCGTCGACGAGGGCGTGATGCTCGCCAACTGGTTCGACGATCCGTCGCGGCTCGACGGCGTGCGCACGCTGATGAAGCAGGAATTCGACGTCGACTGGGAACCGGTCGCGACCGACGCGCTGCGCGCGCGGCTGAAGACGCAGCGCTATTACGGCGGCCTGTTCGAGCCGAACGCGTTCCACTTCCATCCGCTCAAGTACGTGCTCGGCGTCGCGGCGGCCGCCTCGCGCGGCGGCGCACGCGTGTACGAACGCTCGGCCGCGCTCGGCATCGCGCGCGAGGGCGCCGGCTACGTCGTGCGCACGGCGCAGGGCACGGTGCGCGCGAAGGACGTCGTGTTCGCCGGCGGCGGCTATGCGCGCGGCGTGTCGCCGCGCATCGAGCGCGCGGTGCTGCCGATCGCGACCTACGTGATCGCGACCGAGCCGCTCGGCACGCGGCTGCCGGACGCGATCGACGCGCCTTACGCGATCTACGACACGCGTTTCGCGTTCGACTACTACCGGCCGCTGAAGGACACGCGGATTCTGTGGGGCGGCCGGATCTCGGTGCTCGACCGCGGCCCCGACGCGATCGCGCGGCTGCTGCGACGCGACCTGCTGCGCGTGTATCCGCAGCTCGACGGCGTGAAGGTCGACTACGCATGGGGCGGGCTGATGAGCTACGCGCGGCACAAGATGCCGCAGATCGGCCGCGATGCGGACGGCGTGTGGCACGCGATCGCATTCGGCGGTCACGGGATGGCGCCCACCACCGTCGCCGGCGAAGCGCTCGCCGCCGCGCTGGCCGGGGAGCAGCCGGTGCCGGAAGGCTTCGCCGCGTTCGGGCTCACGCGCACGTTCGGTCTCGCCGGCCTCGCGGCCGCGCAGCTCACGTACACCGCGTACCAGGCCCGCGACGCGCTCGCGTCGTGCCGGCGCTGAGCGGCGACGGCCGCCGAAACCGCGCGGCCGATTAGAGCAGAAGGTCGGCCGGGCGGCGATTTCCCGCATGCTAGAATGATTTCTTCATGCCGCCGCGAACCCACAACAAAGTCACATGAAAGCTGGAAGCAAGGCCGCCACGTCAGAAAGCCGCGCGCTTGCGACCGATGCGCGGCGCAAATACGATCCCGAGCAAACCAAGCGCAACATCCTCGACGTCGCCACGCAGGAGTTTTCCGCGATGGGCCTCGCCGGCGCGCGCGTCGACGCGATCGCCGAGCGTACCAACACGACGAAGCGGATGCTCTACTACTACTTCGAAAGCAAGGAAGGCCTGTACGAGGCCGTGCTGGAGAAGGTGTACGGCGACATCCGCGCGCTCGAGCAGGAACTGCACGTCGGCGACATGGAGCCGCGCGAAGGCATGCGCCGGCTCGTCGAATTCACGTTCGACTATCACGACAAGCATCGCGACTTCGTCCGCCTCGTGTCGATCGAGAACATCCACGGCGCGAAGTATCTCGAACAGCTGAAGTCGTTCAAGAACCGCAACGTCAGCATCATCAAGACGCTCGAGGAACTGCTCGAGCGCGGCGCGGCGAGCGGCGCGTTCCGCAAGGACATCGACGCGTTCGACCTGCACCTGCTGATCAGCTCGTTCTGCTTTCACCGCGTGTCGAACCGCTATACGTTCGGCGCCGCGTTCGGCCGCGATCCGTCGGCACCGCGGCTGCGCGCGCGGCATCGCGAGACGATCGCCGATTCCGTGCTGCGCTACGTCGCCGCGTAAGCGCACTGCGCGGTTTCATCCGAAGGCCGGCGGCGAGCGCTGAACCCGCCGCCCGGCCCTTCCCGACTGGCACCACGACGCGTGCAACCGGCATGAGCCGGATTCACGCGGCGGGTCCCTTCAAGCCGCTCGCGCCGCTCAGGCCGCCTCAGGCCGAACGTCCGCCTCGTGCCAGTCCGTCGGCGCCGACGCCAATGCGATCCGCGCCTTCTCTTCCGGGCTGCCCGCCACGTAATACTTCTTCGCCCAGCTCGAATCCGGCGCGAGCGCGAGGTGCCGATGCGCACCGGCGCCCTGCCGTTGCGACTCGATCGACAGCGCCCGTGCGCGATAGTGCTCGTAGAGCCGCAGGAATTCCGCGAGATAGATCGCCGCGATCCGCGCGTCGCGAATCTCCAGCAGGTTCTCGTCGTTGTACTGCTCGGAATTGCGGCTCATGTTCGCCGAGCCCGTGTAGACGATCGGGTTCGCGCCTTCCGCATCGATCACGATGAACTTGTGGTGGATCACGACCGGCGGATAGGCCGGCGCCGGCTCGCCCGGAAAGAGGCGCAGTTCCGGCTCGAAACCCTGCGGCACCGTCGCCGGTGAAAAATACGCGGCATCGATCACGTCGCGATGATCGCGCCGGCGATGGTAAAGCTCGAGGTTCGCGAGCGTCGCCGCATCGAGCGGCTGGCCGTCGTGCTGCGCGGCATCGGCCTGCGTCGCGCTGCCGGCGTTGATGCGGTTCACCAGGCCGAACATCATCAGGCCGCGGTCGCCGGCGGCAAAGCATGCGTCGCGCAGCGCCGCGTCGGTCGGCATGAACAGGCAGAACGACACCGAATGCTGCGCGGCCGCGATCGCGGCGACGATCGTATCGATCTCGGTGCGCTGCCCCGCCGGCTCCGGCGAAAACGCGACGCGCACCTGCGCGCTGCCGATCGTCAGCGGCTCGGACCAGCCCGACGACAACCTCGCCGTCTCCGCGATCGGCGGATTCGCGGCCAGCGCCTGCGCACGCGCGTTGTACAGCGCCGCGAGCGCCGGCGAATCGAATGCGTGCAGCACGTTCGCCTGCTCCGTCAGCCCTTCGGTCGTGAAGTTCGCCGAACCGGTCAGCACGCGCGCCGGCGTCGGCGCAGTCGTCCCGTTCGCCGGTGCGTCGGTCACGATGAACTTGTCGTGCATGATGTGCGTCCTGTCGCGCGGCGCGCGCGTCGCGAGGCCCTGCAGCGCGTCGACGGCCGGCTGGTTCGGCGACGGCAGCGGCGGCTTGCCCTTGCGGGCGGTCACGTGCGCGTCGTAGACGATCGCAAGCGACGCTTCGCCGTGCTGCCGTCCGAACGCCTCGAATGCGGGCAACGCCCACAGCGTGTCCGTCAGATGATAGACGGCCGAGACCGCGCGCGACGCGGGGTCGAGCATCTCCGCGAATACCTGTTCCATGTCGTTCGCGAGCCACGTGCGCAGCTTCAACGCCTGGTCCGCGCTCGGCGCCGCATTCGGCGCGAGACCCAGCGCCGCGACCTGCTTCGCGAACGCCTGCGAACTGACCACCGCGCGATTGAACCACGTGCCGACGCCGTCCACGATGTGCGCGGGCAGCACGACATCGCACACGCCGGCCTGCGCATCGAGCACCTTCAGGTTCTCCGGCGTGCCGACGACCGGATAGACGTCATAGCGGAACGACGCATCGCGATCCTGCGGATCGATGCGCGCGTCCCACCACATGAATTTCTGGATCGGTGCCTGGTCGGTCGGCGCGTCGCCCTGCGTGCCGGCGGCCGGGCCGTCGAACGTGAGCCGGTTCGGCAGCCAGCTGTTCGGCGCGCGCGTCTTGCCGTCGGCCGACCAGAAGCCCGGCGTGCGCCGGATCGCGAAGCCGAGGAAGTCGGTGCGCGAGGCCGCGTCGGGCCAGTCGAAAGCGAGGAGAACCAGGGTCGGGGAAAGATAGCTGCGTACGCTGACGGTCATTCTTTGCTCCTGCCGCGGCGGCCGGTCGAAAGGAATGAGTCAGTGTCGAACGCGCATCTTCCCGTGCGATGACCGTTCGATGAACCTTGTATGTCGGCGCCGCGTCAGTCGCACACGAGCAGCTCGATGCCGCGCGCGGTCAGCGCGCGGCGCACGGCCTTGTCCGGCGTGCGTTCGGTGACGAGATAGCGCGCGGCCGAGGCGCCGTTGATCCGCACCGGCGTCACGCGGCCGAACTTCGAATGGTCGGCGACGATGATCGCGGTGCCGGCCGCCGCGATCATCCGGCTGCGCACTTCGGCGGCGAGCCGCGAGTAGTCGGTGCAGTCGCCATCGGCCGTGATGCCGCCCGCGCCGACGAACGCGAAATCGACGTGGTATTGCGCGAGCTGCTGGATCGTATCGAGCCCGAACGTCGCATCCTCGTCGTCGGACAGTTCGCCGCCGAGCAGCGTCACGCGATTGCCGTTGCGCCGCGCGAGCACGAACGCGGTGCGCCAGTCGTTCGTGTAGATCGACAGCCGGTGCCGGTCGGTCAGCGCGAGCGCGACCGCGTGCGGCGTACTGCCCGAGTCGATCAGCACCGAGGCGTCGTCGGGCACGAATTCGGCCGCGCGTCGCCCGATCGTGCGCTTCGCTTCGGCATTCGCCGCCTCACGCTCGGACAGGCTCGGCTCGCGGCGATCCGCCGCCAGCGCGCCGCCGTGCGTCATCACGAGCAGGCCGCGCGCCGCGAGCGCGTTGAGGTCGCGCCGTACCGTCTCGCGCGACACGTCGAGCGAGCGCACGAGTTCGGCGACCGACAGCGCGCCCGATCGTCCGAGCTCCGACAGAATGTATTGATGACGTTGTTCCGCCAGCATCGCAATGCGCCCGAGGCGACTGGTAATGGGTAGGCCGACCATTGTATTACGGCCGTTTGACCGCCATTTGACGGCGGTGCGTCCGGCCGCGGCCACGTTTCACGAAAGCGAAATTCTGTATTGCCCGATGCGCGCGAATCGGCGTGGCAAGCGGTTGCTACACTCTGCGTTTCGCCGAACGACAGACCATCAAGGGGCTTGCGTCATGTACCGAAAAGGCAGTGTGCTCGAAATCCAGTTTTCGCCGGAACGGCTCAACGACGGGGCCGGCGATCCGTACTGGATCGACCTGACGCTCGACGAGGCCCGCCGGCTGTACGAACAGCTCGCCGCACGCTTCGCGACCGATGCGCGCGCGAACCAGCCGCTCGACACGTTCTCGCTCGACTGATCCCCGTTCCTCTGCGCGCGCCACGGCGCGCTTTCATGCCGCGGCGCCTTCGCCCGGACGGCCGCTAACCGGACGGCCGGCGTGCTGCCGCGCTCGTGGCGGATCACGCCCGCGGCCAACGTGCCGCGCACCGCTGCTGCATGCGTTCCGCACGCGCCACGCGCGAATGCAGAATCCGACAAGACGGCCGCGCCGCTTCACCCGATACTGGCCGGCTCACGATTCGTCCGGCCGTATCGCGGCCCGCCACGCATGTTTACCTCGCTCGTCGCCGCGGCTTTCGTCGCGCTGTGGTCCACCGGCTTCATCGTCGCCCGGGCAATCAAGCCCTACGCCGACCCGAACCTGTTCCTGCTCGCGCGTTTCGCGGGCACGGCCGTGCTGTTCGGCGCGGTGGCGCTCGCCGCGCGCGCGCCGTGGCCGGCGCGCCGCGAATGGCCGCGCCACCTGATCGCGGGCGCGCTGCTGCAGGGCGTCTATCTCGGCGCCAGCTACTGGGCCGTCGCGCAAGGGCTGAACGCCGGCGTGATGGCGCTGCTCGGCGCATTGCAGCCGCTCGCCACCGCCGTGCTCGCGGTGCCGCTGTTCAACGAGCGGCTGCCCGCGCGCGGCTGGCTCGGGATGGCGCTCGGGCTCGCCGGCGTCGCGCTCGTCCTCGCACCGAAGGTCGCGGGCGGCGTCGCGCCGCTGGCGGGCGCCGCGCCCGCGTGGTTCGTCGTGACCGTGTCGATCCTGTCGGTCGGCTCGATCACCGCGGGCTCGCTGTACCAGAAGGGCAAGCTCGCGCAGAACGACCTGCGTACGGCCGTCGCCGTGCAGAACCTCGGCGCGGCGATCGTCGCGGCCGTCTTCGTCGTGCTGCTGCACGAAACGCGCTGGATCGGCGCACCGGCGCTGTGGATCTCGCTCGTGTGGGGCGTCGTGTTCCTGTCCGGCGGCGCGGTCACGATGCTGATGTGGATGCTGCGGCGGGGCAATGCCGCGCGCGCGACGTCGTTGCTGTTCCTCGCGCCGCCGCTCGCCGCGCTGCAGGGCTACCTGCTGTTCGGCGAAACGCTCGCGACCGTCCAGCTCGCCGGCTTCGCGCTCGCACTGGCGGGCGTCGTGCTCGCGCGGCGCTGACGCGGGCGAGCGCGCGGGTTCGTCACCGCGCGCCGCCGCCGGGCGCCGCGCCTCGTGGTTCGTCGTCGCGCACCCCGCCATGCCTCGAAACGAAGCATCCGCGCGCACGCCGGGGGACGCCGCTCCGCGCGCCGCACCATGACGATGCATCGCGTCTCGCCGATGCAACGCGCGGCCGCCGGATCGCATGCCCGGCGCGGCGCCGGGCCGCGATTGCGCTTATGATGGGCGCCTTGCATTTCGTTCCGGAACCACCTTCATGACATCCGCCGATTACGCCAGCCGCCAACGCGCGATCATTGCCGAACTGAACGTCGCCCCGCACTTCGACGCCGATGCCGAAATCGCCCGCCGCGTCGATTTCCTCGCGCAGTACCTTCGTTCGACCGGCCTGCGGACCTACGTGCTCGGCATCAGCGGCGGCGTCGATTCGTCGACGGCCGGACGGCTCGCGCAGCTGGCGGTCGAACAGCTGCGCGCCGGCGGCTACGACGCCCGCTTCATCGCGATGCGCTTGCCGAACGGCGCGCAGAACGACGAAGCCGATGCGCAACGCGCGCTCGCGTTCGTGCGCGCGGACGAAACGTTCACGGTCGACGTCAAGCCCGCCGCCGACGCGATGCTCGCATCGCTCGTCGCGTCCGGCCACGCATTCGAAAACCCGGCCCAGCAGGACTTCGTGCACGGCAACATCAAGGCGCGCGAGCGCATGATCGCGCAGTACGCGGTGGCCGGCGCGCGGCGCGGCATCGTGATCGGCACCGACCACGCGGCCGAATCGCTGATGGGCTTCTTCACGAAATTCGGCGACGGCGGCGCGGACGTGCTGCCGCTCGCCGGCCTGAGCAAGCGCCGCGTGCGTGCGGTCGCCCGCGCGCTTGGCGGCGACGAACTGATCGTGATGAAGGTGCCGACGGCCGACCTCGAGGAGCTGCGTCCGCTGCGCCCCGACGAGCACGCCTACGGCGTCACCTACGACGAAATCGACGATTTCCTCGAAGGCAAACCCGTCGCCGACAACGTGTACGAAACGGTGCTGCGCTTCTACGACGGTTCGCGCCACAAGCGCGCGCTGCCGTACACGCCGTTCGACTGGCCGGCCGCGTAAGCCGGCTCGTTCAGCCGCAACACCGCGCCGCGCGCACCCTGGCGGTTACGCGCGGCGCCTGCATGACGGGCAGCGCTACGCGTGCCCGCCCGCCTTCTTCGCCTGCAGCGCGCGAATCCGCAGCCGAGCGCCCGTATCGCTGACCGTCGCGTCGTACATCGTCGCGAGATCGCGCTTGAGCGCGGTGCGCGAACCGCCGTCGAGATACACCATGTGCCCGGACGGATAGAAACGCGCGGACAGGTTCTGCCGCACCTTCTGATCCTCGAGCGGCATCTGCTGCAGGTCGATCACGGTCTGGTAGAACGGCGTGACGAAATCGTAGAGGCCGTTCGCCGACAGCACCTTCAGGTCGACGTTCAGCGCCATCACCGCGGCGAGATCGCCCGCCGTGTAGAGGATCAGGTTCCCCTGCGCATCGATGCCCTGCTGCGCGCCGGTCGGGTCGATGTGGCTGAAGTCCCAGTTCCGGAACGCCTGGTCGTTCAGGTCCGTGAACGCGGAATTCGACGTGAACTTCAGCTGCTCGTTCAGGTAGCTGTTCCACATTGCCGTGTAGACGCCCGTCACGGCCGTCATCGTCGGATCGTTGCCGCCCGAGTTCGGGTCGATCTTGCCGGCAATGCCCGACGAGATCCCGGTCACGCGGCCGTCGTACGACCCGAGCGCGAGCCCTTGCGCGTGCAGCAGCGTCGTCAGGAACAGCGAATTGCCGCGCGTGTCGTAGCCCGCGATGTCGAGGCTCCACGACTGCAGCGTCGCGGTATCGATACCCGTGTATCGCGACAGCTTCTGCACGGCGGCCGGGTCCGCATGCGGAACCGTGCGCAGCGCCTTCAGGTAATCGGTGCGCGCGAATTGTGCGACTTCCTCGACGAACGCGCCGAGATCGGTCGGCGCGGGCGTGACGCCGAGCTTCTTGTGATACCACGCGTCGGCTGCCGCGGTCGGCAGCGCGCCGACCGGGTTGCCGGCCTGCCGGTAGTCGAGGATCGACGACTGCAGCGTGACGCCGTTCAGGTCGACGCCGTCCTCGTGCAGCTTGTAAGCGAGCACGCAGCTGCGCGCGGTGCCGTACGACTCGCCGAACAGGTACTTCGGCGAATTCCAGCGGTTGTTCTTCGTCAGGTAGCGCTTGATGAACTGCTTCAGCGAATCCGCATCCTGGTCGACGCCCCAGAAATCGCGGTTCTTGTTCGGCGCGACGGCCGCCGAATAACCGGTGCCGACCGGGTTGATGAACACCAGGTCGCTGTGGTCGATCATGCTGTCCGGATTGTCTTCCATCTGATACGGCGCGGGCGGCGTGAACCCCGGCATCGACGTCCTGATGCGCTTCGGCGCGAACGAGCCGAGCAGCACGAACACCGACGACGATCCGGGCCCGCCGTTGTAGAAGAACGTGACGGGCCGCGTTTCCTCCTTCGCGCCGTCGGCCGTGAACGCGACGTAGAAGAGCTTCGCGGCCGGCAGCGAGCTGCTCGGGTCGACCGTCACGAGGTGGCCGGCCGTCGCCGTGTACGCGATGCGCTTGCCGTCGATCAGGATCGTGTGATGCGTGATCGCGGCCGCTTCGGTCGTGTCGGTCACCGAGTCGTCGGGACCGTTGCCGTACGCGACCGGATCGAAGAACGGCTGGTCGCGGCCGTGGCTCAGCGCGACCGGACTGATGGTCGGCGGCACGCCATGCGAATTGTGGTCGCCGTGATGCAGCGGATACACGCCGCCGGAAGATGCGGAATCGATGCCCATCGTGCTGCTCCTCGAGGTGAAAAAAGACGCGGGCAGGAAACCCGCGTCGCGTGGAAAGGCCGGTGCCGGCGCGTCAGCTCGACGGCTTGCGCGCGAGGATCGCCGCGAGTTTCGCGCCGTCGGGGCTGCCGAGGCCCGTGCACGCATCCCAGCCGGACGCGGCGGCATACGTGCCGTTCGAGCCTTTCGTGATGTCGCGCAACGCGCCGGGATTCTTGTACAGCGCCGGGTTGATCCAGCCGGCCGATGCACTCGCCGCCGCACTGGCCGTCGCACTGGCCGTCGCACTCGCCGCCGCATTGATCCGTGCGATCAGCGCGGCCCACAACGGCGCGACCGCGCTCGTGCCGCCCATCACCGCGACCGTGCCGGCGACCGACACCTCGTAGCCCGTCTGCGGCGATGCATCGGCGGCAACGTCCGGCACGCCGCGCTTCGTGAGCGGCGTGGTGCTGCCGTCGGCGAGCGTGACGGTCAATCCCTGCTGCCACGCCGGCAGGTCGAACAGCGTGCTGACACCGCCGCCGCCCGCGCCGCCGCCGGCCGCCTCGTCGTTCCACGCGACTTCGCTGCGAATGCCCTGCCCCGGCAGCGCATCGAGCTGCGTGCCGCCGCAGCCGAGCACGTACGGACTCGACGCCGGAAAGTCGACGTGATCCGTGCCGTCCTGCAGCCCGTCGCCCGAGCCGCTGTCGCCCGACGCCGCGCACACCGTGATCCCCTGCGCGGCGGCCGCCTGCAGCACGCGGTTGAACGCATGCGCCGACTGCGCCTGCCAGATCGCTTCCGGCCCGCCCCAGCTGATCGAGATCACCGACGGCCGGTTGGTCTTGTCGGTGACGGCCGCGTTGACGGCCTGGATGAAGCCCGCGTCGCTGTTCGGCGCGAAATAGACGGCGAGCTTCGCGGCGGGCGCGATCGCACCGGCGATCTCGAGGTCGAGCGCGACTTCGCCGTCCGGGCCGTTCGCCTCGCCGGTCGGCGCATTGCGGCCGGTGCCGACGTTCACGTCGACGAGCGTCGGCGGCGTCTTGATGCCGAGCCCGCGGAAATACTGCTGGATATCGGCCGCGCGATAGCCGCCGCCGAGTTCGACGATCGCGATGCATTGTCCGGCTCCATCGCCGGCCGGAAAGCCGTACAGCGACGCGAGCTGGATCGGCGTGAACGTGACGGCGGGCGCGCCGCGCGCGGGCTGGAACGGCGGACGCAGCCGGAAGTGCGGCCGCGCCTGCGGACGGCTGTCGAGGCCGAGCACGGCCGTGACGGCATCGCCGAGCTCGTCCGGCAGCGCGATCGGGCCCGAGCGGCCGCGGTACTGGCCGATCGAACGATGCTCGAAACGCTCGAGCTTCACGCTGAATGCCGCTTCGAACTGCTGGATCGAGCCGGACAGCACGACGACGCTTTCGACCGGATCGACGCGATCGACCGTGAGCTGGTGACGGCGCGCGAAGTCCTCGGTCTTGCGAATGTCGTCGGGATTGGCGGAGAAACGCTGCGCGAACGCTTCGCGCGACAGCGGTTTTGCCTGTGCGTCGCCGGTGGCGAGCTGCTGGACCAACGTGTCGAGTTGCCCTTCTTCCTGCCGCCGCAACATGATCGTGACGTGGATACGTTCTGCCGGATCGCAGGGGCCGAGACACTTCGACTCGGCGACGATCCGGGGTTCACGGTCGGCGTGAAGATGCCTTGCCATGTTCAGACCCTCCTTGGTACCGCGTTGCACGGAACAGCCAGGAAATCGGACATAGCCTGCGGAAGTCGGTTCCGTTCGGTCAGTCGGTTCGCGAAAGCGCGAAGTTAGAGGGAGTTTAGATCAGTCAGACGATTTACGCGCACGCCCTTCCGCCCCAAGGCATGCGCGCGAAGCCCGGCATGGCGCGCGGGCCAGCGTTCGGCAGCGCGTCGCGGCTGCGCGGCAAGTCGACCGCGCGGCCGTGATGCAATGCAGCAGCTCAATCCATCGACAGGCGCAACGCGAACCCGATCAGCGCCGCGGAAAACGTCCAGCGCTGGACCGTCTGCGCGAGCGGATGCGCGCGCATCCACGCCGCGATGCGCGACGCGCCGAACACGCATGCGAGGTCGAAACACACGCCGGCCGCGACGAGCAGCGCGCCGAGCTCGAACATCTGCCACACGACGGGCCCTGCCTCGGGGCGCACGAACTGCGGCAGCAGCACCGAGCAGAACAGCAGTGCCTTCGGATTCAGCAGGTTCGTCAGCAGCCCCTTGAAGAACGACTGCCGCAGTTCGCCCGGCGCCGCCCCATCGCCGTCGCCCAGCGCGAACACCGGCGAGCGGAACACCTGGATCGCGACGTAAGCGAGATAAAGCGCGCCGCCGTAGCGGATCACTTCATACAGCCACGGTGCGCTGCGGATCAGCGCCGCGACGCCGCAGGCGGACAGCGTCACGTGCGCGGTGCGCGACAGCGACAGGCCGGCCGCCGCCGCCATGCCCGGGCGCACGCCGCGGCCGATGCTGGTCTGCAGCACGAGCGCCATGTCGGGCCCGGGCACCGCGTAGATGGCCGCCAGCGCGGCGAGGTAAATCAACAGCAAATGCGTGGAAATCATGGTCTGCCCCCGTTCTTCAGTGACGATATGTTGCCGCTGAAGGGAGAGCGATTATTGGCCATCTTTGGCTCGAAATTGGCGCTACATAGCGGAATCCGCCACAATCACGGAATCCAGACAAGGATTCCGCCAACATGACCGAACTCGACAAAACCGACCGCGCGATCCTCGCCGCGGTGCAGCGCGACGGCCGCCTGCCGATCGCGCGTCTCGCCGATTCCGTCGGCCTGTCCGAGACGCCGTGCGCACGGCGCCTGAAGCGTCTCGAAAACGACGGCTACATCGAGCGCTACCGCGCGCAGCTGTCGCGCCAGGCACTCGGCTTCGGCGTCGTCGCATTCGTGCTCGTGCGGTTCGCGACGCACGACCGCAAGGTCGCCGACCGGTTCGAACGGGAAGTGCTCGGCATCGAGCGGATCCTCGCGTGCCACAACGTCGCGGGCACGGCCGACTACCTGCTGCAGGTGGTCGCGCGCGATCTCGACGATTACGGTACGTTCCTGCGCGACTCGCTGCGGATGCTGCCGGGCGTCACGTCGATCGAATCGGCGTTGTCGTTGCGCGAGGTGAAGCACGATGCGGGGTTGCCGGTGCCGTGATGCGGCAGTAATCCGCTCCGGCGTGACATTCGTTCACGTTGCCGGCCTCAGGCGACCTCACGCGACCTCACACGACATCGGGCGATTGATGCGCGCGCTCGAGATCCTCGAGAAACGCTTCGACGAGCGGATCGCCGCGCCCGTCGCGCGCCACGACCATGTGGAACGTGACGTCGTAGTGCAGCTGGTCCGGATTGAGCGGCGCAAGCAGCCCCTGCGCGACATACGGCGCCGCAAAGTGCTGCGGCAGATAGCCGAGATGATGGCCTGACAGGATCAGCAGCGCGACGGCCTCCATGTTGTCGGCGGTCGCCGTCACGCGATCGGGCGTCGTCGACATCTGCGCCTCCGGCAGAGGATACGAGCGCCACGCCCATTCGAATCCCGCGACGTCGGCCGGCGTCAGCGCGCCGGCGCGTTCGAACAGCGGATGGCCGCGCCCGCAGTACGCGACCTGCCGCTCGATGAACAGCGGCGTGTAGTGCAGCGACGGCACGCGGTGCCAGAAATAGCCGACCGCGATCTGGATCTCGTTGCTCAGCAGCTTTTCCTCGAGATCGCCCGGCGCGCGCACCGAGATCGAGAAGCGCACGGCCTCGTCGCGCGTGCGGAACGCGGCGATCGCCTCGGCGATCCGTGCGTTCTGGCTGACCGGCGTATGGCCGATCAGGCCGATGTGCAACGTGCCGACCAGCTGACGGTCCATGTGCCGCGCCGCGATCCCGAATTCGTCGAGCGCGGCGAGCAGCTTGCGGCTCATCGCGTGGAACCGCTCGCCTTTCGGCGTGAGCCGGAAGCCGCTGCGGCCGCGCTCGCAGAGCCGATAGCCGAGCCG
Source organism: Burkholderia sp. BCC1998 (assembly GCF_905339875.1). Taxonomy (NCBI): domain Bacteria; kingdom Pseudomonadati; phylum Pseudomonadota; class Betaproteobacteria; order Burkholderiales; family Burkholderiaceae; genus Burkholderia; species Burkholderia sp. BCC1998. Next base: position 11,182 of record NZ_CAJPHE010000011.1, on the reverse strand, counting down.
TGTCTCGAGCGACGACAGCTGCGCGCTGATCGTCGACTGGCCGACGTTCAGGATCGCTTGCGCGGCCGACACGCCGCCCGCGTCCGTGACCGCGAGAAACACGCGGATCAACCGCAGATCGAGGGTCGACAGATTCCCCAGCACGCTATTCCCCTTTTGTTCCCCTTCCATACATCGATGAAAATCGATGTTTACGTCGATATCTTCGCATTCTTCTTTCCGGCCGGACGCGTAAAACTATGTGCCAGGCCGCGTCGAATGATACGGCAACCCCACATCGGAAGAGACAAGCCCATGAACGACCACACCCATTTCCAGCCGCTCGGCGGCAATGAAATGCCGCGCAGCGGCGGCATCGCGACGATGATGCGCCTGCCGCACGTGGCGAGCGCAGCCGGCCTCGACGCCTGTTTCGTCGGCGTGCCGTTCGACCTCGGCACCTCCAACCGCACCGGCGCGCGCTTCGGCCCGCGCCAGATCCGCACGGAATCCGTGCTGCTGCGCCCGTACAACATGGCCACGCGCGCCGCGCCCTTCGATTCGCTGCAGGTTGCCGATATCGGCGACGTCGCGATCAACCCGTACAACCTGCACGATTCGATCGCGCGCATCGAGGCTGCATACGACGCGATTCTCGAGCACGACTGCAAGCCGGTCACGCTCGGCGGCGACCATACGATCGCGCTGCCGATCCTGCGCGCGATCCACCGCAAGCACGGCAAGGTCGCATTGATCCACGTCGATGCACACGCCGACGTGAACGACACGATGATGGGCGAAAAGATCGCGCACGGCACGCCGTTCCGCCGCGCGGTCGAGGAAGGCCTGCTGCACGGCGACAAGGTCACGCAGATCGGCCTGCGCGGCACCGGCTACGCGGCCGAGGATTTCGACTGGTGCCGCGAGCAGGGCTTCCGCGTGGTCCAGGCCGAGGAATGCTGGAACAAGTCGCTCGCGCCGCTGATGGAGGAAGTGCGCGCGCGCATCGGCGACACGCCCGTCTACATCAGCTTCGACATCGACGGCATCGACCCGGCCTACGCGCCGGGCACCGGCACGCCGGAAATCGCGGGCCTCACGGTGCCGCAGGCGCTCGAGATCATCCGCGGCGCGAAGGGGCTGAACATCGTCGGCTGCGATCTCGTCGAAGTGGCGCCGCCGTACGACCCGTTCGGCACCACGGCCCTGCTCGGCGCGAACCTCGCGTACGAGTTGCTGTGCGTGCTGCCCGGCGTCGCCTATCGCGACTGATCCCGGCACGCGACCCATTCCAAATCAGAGAATTCCAGAGGAGCACATAACAGATGGGGACATCCGTCAAGCAACCGAAGCGGGCGGCGCTCGCTTCGTTCGTCGGCACCACGATCGAGTGGTACGACTTCTATAGCTACGCGACCGCCGCCGCCATCGTGTTCGGGCCGCTGTTCTTCCCCGGTGAAAGCCGTTTCGTCAGCCTGCTCGCGTCGTTCGGCTCGTTCGCGGTCGGCTTCTTCGCGCGGCCGCTCGGCGGCGTGATGTTCGGCTATCTCGGCGACCGCTTCGGCCGCAAGCGCTCGCTGCTCGCGACGCTAATGCTGATGGCCGTGTCGACGGTCGCGATCGGCCTGCTGCCGACCCATGCGCAGGCCGGTGTGATCGCGCCGATCCTGCTGGTGCTGATGCGCGTGCTGCAAGGCATCGCGGTCGGCGGCGAATGGGGCGGCGCGGTGTTGCTCGCCGGCGAGCATGCGCCCGAAGGCAAGCGCACGTTCTTCGCGTCGTTCGCGCAGCTCGGCAGCGCGAGCGGCCTGATCCTGTCGATGCTCGCGTTCGGCGCGATCAGCACGCTGTCGAAGGACGACATGATGAGCTGGGGCTGGCGCGTGCCGTTCCTCGCGAGCGCCGTGTTGCTGGCGGTCGGCTTCGTGATCCGCGCGAGCGTGTCCGAGTCGCCCGAGTTCGAGGAAGTCAGGAAGAGCGGCAACATCGCGCAAAAGCCGCTGCGTGAAGCACTCAAGTACTGGCCGCTGCTGCTGCTCGCGGTCGGCGCGAACGTGTACGGGATCGCCGGCGTGTATTTCAGCAACATCTTCATGATCAGCTACGCGACGCAGTTCCTGTCGCTCGACCGGTCGATGGTGCTGCATTGCATGACGATCGTCGCGGTGCTGCAGTTCGTCGTGCAGCTCGCCGCCGCGTTCCTCGCGCAGCGCTTCGGCACGACGCGCGTGCTGCTGATCACCGGCGCATGGGCCGCGATCGTGCCGTTCGTGATGCTGCCGCTCGTGCACCTGGGCACGCCGCTGTCGATCACGGTCGGTGTCGGCCTCGCGACGCTCGCGGAATCGGGCTACTACTCGGTGGTCGCCGGCTTCGTCAGCGGCATCTTCATCGCGCGCATCCGCTATACGGCGATCTCGATCGCTTACCAGGTGTGCGGCGCGCTCGCCGGCGGTCTCACGCCGCTCGTCGCCACGCTGATCGCGCAGAACACCGCGCCGCAATGGTGGCCGCTCGCGATCCAGTACACGAGCGCCGCCGTGCTGTCGTCGGTGTGCGTGTGGCTGATCTCGCGCCGCGTCAGCATCGACGATGCCGGCGCGCCCGGCAGGGCGGACGAAGCGCTGCCGCGCGGTGCGCGTACCGCGTAACCTCACGCAAACGGGCAGGCGACATCGCCTGCCCGTTGGCATCGGGCGTCGGGCGATACGCCGCTACCCCCGCCTCGCCCCGAACATTCATTGCGACAAACGGCCCGCACATGCGGGCCGCTTGTTTGCCGCCCGATCGTCGATCGGGGCGGCCGGCGCGCAGCGTTCGCGCGTCATTGCACCTTGCTGCGCAGCGTCTTCGCCGCAGCGACCATGTTCGTCAGCGCCGGAATCACTTCCGTCCACTGACGCGTCTTCAACCCGCAGTCCGGGTTCACCCACAGGCGCTCCGCCGGAATCCGCTCCGCCGCCTTCTTCATCATGCCGACGATGTGATCCTGCGTCGGGATGTTCGGCGAATGGATGTCGTACACGCCCGGCCCGATCTCGTTCGGATACCTGAAGCTGTCGAACGCGTCGAGCAGCTCCATGTCCGAGCGCGACGTCTCGATCGTGATCACGTCCGCATCCATGTCGGCGATCGACGCGATGATGTCGTTGAACTCCGAATAGCACATGTGCGTATGAATCTGCGTATCGTCCCGCACACCGTTCGCGGCGATGCGGAACGACTCGACCGCCCACTTCAGGTACGCGCCCCATTGCGCGCGACGCAGCGGCAGCCCTTCGCGCAGCGCGGCCTCGTCGATCTGGATCACGCGCACGCCGGCCTGCTCGAGATCCAGCACTTCGTCGCGGATCGCGAGCGCGAGCTGATGGCACGACACCGAACGCGGCTGGTCGTCGCGCACGAACGACCAGTTCAGGATCGTCACCGGGCCGGTCAGCATGCCCTTCATCGGCTTGTTCGTCAGCGACTGCGCGTACGTGATCCATTCGACCGTCATCGCCTTCGGGCGGCTGATGTCGCCGAACAGGATCGGCGGCTTCACGCAGCGCGAACCGTACGACTGCACCCAGCCGAACTGGCTGAATGCGTAGCCGTCGAGCTGCTCGCCGAAGTATTCGACCATGTCGTTGCGTTCGGCTTCGCCGTGCACGAGCACGTCGAGTTCGAGCGATTCCTGTTCGCGCACGCTGCGCGCGATTTCCGCCTGCATCGCCGCGCGGTAGCCGGCTTCATCCAGCGCGCCGGCCTTGAACCGGCTGCGCGCCTGGCGGATCTCGGCAGTCTGCGGGAACGAGCCGATCGTCGTCGTCGGGAAGGCCGGCAGGTTCAGGCGCGCCGACTGCTTCGGCGCACGCTGCGGGTACGGGCTCGCACGGTTGCCGAGCTGCGCGTCGATGCGCGCGATCGCGGCCTTCACCGCCGGGTTGTTCACGCGCGGCGAGCGACGGCGCGAGCCGATCGCGGCAGCGTTCGCGGCGAGCGCGTCGGCCACCTCGTCGCGGCCTTCGTTCAGCGCGGTCGCGAGCACCTTCAGTTCGTCGAGCTTCTGCAGCGCGAACGCGAGCCACGAGCGGATCTCCTCGTCGAGCGTCTGCTCGCTCGCGAGATCGACCGGCACGTGCAGCAGCGAGCACGACGGTGCGAGCCACAGGCGCTCGCCCAGTTGCTTCGCGAGCGGCTCGAGCCAGTCGAGCGCCGCGTTCAGGTCCGTCTTCCAGATGTTGCGTCCGTTGATCGCGCCGACCGACAGCACGCGCCCGGGCGGCAGTTCGCGCACGAGTGCGTCGATTTCGTCGCGGGCGTTTATCGCGTCGACATGCAGCCCGTCGACCGGCAGCGAAGCCGCGAGCGCCAGGTTGTCCTGCAGCTGGCCGAAATACGTCGCGAGCAGCAGCTTGATGCGGCGCGTCTCGAGCGCGTCGTATGCCGTGCGCAGCGCCTGGCGCCATGCGGCGTCGAGCTCGGTCACGAGGATCGGCTCGTCGATCTGCACCCATTCGACGCCTTGCGCGGTCAGCGTGTCGAGCAGCGCGCCATATACCGGCAGCAGCTTCGGCAGCAGCGCGAGACGATCGGAATCGTCCTTCGCCTTGCCGAGCCACAGATACGTGACGGGGCCGAGGATCACCGGCTTCGCGGCGACGCCCTGCGCCCGCGCTTCCGCCAGTTGCTGGAGCAGGCGCGACGGATCGAGCGAGAAGTTCGTATCCGCATGGAATTCCGGGACGATGTAGTGATAGTTCGTGTCGAACCACTTCGTCATTTCACCGGCCGCGACTCCGCCGCAGCATGCCGCGTGTGCTTCCGCCGACTGCGCCGAGCGGCCGCGCGCGACGCGGAAATAGTTGTCGAGCGCATCGCCATGGAAGTCCTGCACGCGTTTCGGCAGGTTGCCGAGCGTGAAGCTCATGTCGAGCACCTGATCGTAGAACGCGAAATCGCCGATCGGCACGAGATCGAGGTCGCGCTGGTCGTTCCAGTGGCGCTGGCGAAGTTCGGCGCCGAGCGCCTTCAGCGCGTCGCGCGACGACTCGCCCTTCCAGTAGCGTTCGAGACCGAACTTGAGTTCGCGCTTCGCGCCGATGCGCGGAAAACCGAGGTTGTGGGTCGTAACCATGAAGCTGCCGTCCTGAAGAAATAGTCGATCCGGCCGCCATCATAGGGATTTCATCCCATGAAATAAAATGGCATTATTTCATTCATCCATTAAATCTGTTCATGTATCTGTCGGGCAAGCGATACCCATGCTGGAACGATTCCATCTCGTCGTGATCCGCGAAGTCGAGCGCCAGGGCTCGTTGACCGCGGCCGCCAACGCGCTGCATCTCACGCAATCGGCGCTCAGCCATACCGTCCGGAAAATCGAGCAGCAACTCGGCACGCCGATCTGGGACCGCGAAGGCCGCGGCCTGCGGCTCACGCAGGGCGGGCAGTATCTGCTGAAGCTGGCGAACCGGCTGCTGCCGCAGTTCGAGCTCGCCGAGGAGCGCATGAAGCAGTACGCGAAGGGCGAGCGCGGCACGCTGCGCATCGGGATGGAGTGCCATCCGTGCTACCAGTGGCTACTGAAGGTCGTGTCGCCGTACCTGTCGCGCTGGCCGGACGTCGACGTCGACGTGAAGCAGCGCTTCCAGTTCGGCGGCATCGGAGCGCTGTTCGGCCATGACATCGACGTGCTCGTGACGCCCGACCCGCTGAACAAGCCGGGCCTGCGCTTCGATCCCGTGTTCGATTACGAACAGGTGCTGGTGGTCGCGGACGCGCACCGTTTCGCGAACGCCGACTACGTGACGCCCGAGCAGCTGACCGACGAGATCCTGATCACCTACCCGGTCGAGACCGACCGGCTCGACATCTACAACCAGTTCCTGACGCCGGCCGGCATCGTGCCGCGGCGTCACAAGTCGATCGAGACGACCGACATCATGCTGCAGATGGTGGCGAGCGGGCGCGGCGTGGCCGCGCTGCCAAGATGGCTTGCAGACGAATACGCGGACCGGATGCCGGTCGTGCCGGTCAAGCTCGGCAAGAAAGGGATCGCGAAACAGATCTTCCTCGGCATCCGCGAGGCGGATGCGTCGATCGACTATCTGGCCGCATTCGTCGCGCTGGCGCGTGAATCGACATGGAGCGCGCCGCGCATGCTGCGCTAGCGGCGCTCGCGCCGTGCGCGCTTCCCGCGGCCCGCATGCCGGTGCGCGGGCCTGTTCACGAAATGGATGACGACGCGAACCGGCACGACATGTCGCAATTCGACGTCACGGCACCCTCCCCTTACACATCCGTAAGACGATGATTCGACGTCCCGACTGTCATCAAACTGACTGGTAGCGAAAGCTAGGATCGGACGCGGTTCCCTTACGAGATGCCGTCATGAATCAACCTGCTTCGTCCGCACCGAACAATTCGGGTTCCGTCGAACGCACCAGGCAGGTCGGCTATGCCGTCTTTCTGCTGGTGCTCGCGTTCGGCGCCCTCTATATCGCCACGCACCTGATCGCCGACCTGTCGCCGGTCCGCGAAGGCTCGCTGTTTCCGTACCTGATGCTCGGCGCCGCGCTGCTGATCGCGCTCGGCTTCGAATTCGTCAACGGCTTCCACGACACTGCAAACGCGGTCGCCACCGTGATCTATACGCACTCGCTGACGCCGAACGTCGCGGTGATCTGGTCCGGCATGTGGAACTTCCTCGGCGTGATGGTCTCGAGCGGCGCCGTCGCGTTCGGCATCCTGCAGTTGCTGCCGGTCGAGCTGATCCTGCAGGTCGGCAGCGGCGCAGGCTTCGCGATGGTGTTCGCGCTGCTGATCGCCGCGATCGTGTGGAACCTCGCGACCTGGTATTTCGGATTGCCGTCGTCGAGCTCGCATACGCTGATCGGGTCGATCATCGGCGTCGGTCTGATGAACCAGCTGATGCACGGGCCTTCGGGCACGAGCGGTGTCGACTGGGCCCAGGCGCTCGGCGTCGGCAAGTCGCTGCTGTTCTCGCCGATCATCGGCTTCCTGTGCGCGGCACTGCTGCTGCTCGTGCTGAAGGCGCTCGTGCGGGTTCCGGAGTTGTACAAGGAGCCGCCGAAGGATCAGCCGCCGCCGTTCTGGATTCGCTGCCTGCTGATCCTGACCTGCACGGGCGTGTCGTTCGCGCACGGGTCGAACGACGGGCAGAAAGGGATGGGCCTCATCATGCTGATCCTGATCGGCACGGTGCCGACCGCGTACGCGCTGAACAAGGCCGTCACGCCGGCCGAAACGCAGACCTTCGTCGCCGTCGCGAACCAGGCTGCCGCGACGTTCGGGAAGTACACGAACGGCGTCGCGCCGTCCGCGAACCCGCGTGCCGACGTCGAACACTACGTGCAGCATCGTGAACTGACGCCCGCCGTGCTGCCGGCCGTGCAGCAGCTGTCCGCGTCGCTCGCGAACGCGGTCGGCGCGTCGGGGTCGATGGCAGCGGTGCCGCAACGCGACGTCGACAACGTGCGCAACACGATGTATCTGGTGTCCGAAGCCATTCGCCTGATCGAGAAGTCGGGGCAGCCCGCGTTCGCCGCCGACGACAAGCTCGCGATCGACAACTATCGCAAGCAGCTCGACCACGCGACCAAGTTCATTCCGACCTGGGTGAAGGTGGCTGTCGCGATCGCACTGGGCCTCGGCACGATGGTCGGCTGGAAACGGATCGTCGTGACCGTCGGCGAGAAAATCGGCAAGCAGCATTTGACGTATGGGCAGGGCGCGTCGGCCGAACTCGTCGCGATGCTGACGATCGGCGCCGCCGACGTGTACGGGCTGCCCGTGTCGACGACGCACGTGCTGTCGTCGGGTGTCGCGGGCACGATGGCGGCGAACGGATCCGGGTTGCAGTGGAGCACGGTGCGCAGCCTCGTGCTCGCGTGGGTGCTGACGCTGCCCGCGTCGATCGTACTGGCTGGCGGGCTCTACTGGTTGTTCCGGTCGGTGGCTTGATCGGGGAAGCGGCGGGTGGCCGGTGAAAACCGGTCGCCTGCCGTGGAAGGTTCCGCAGTCGCTTCTCTGCTTCTGCGCTTCTGCGCTTCTGCGCTCCGACACATCGCGGCAACCGATGTGCCCGTGCCGCATTCCCAACCTTTCCCTCCCCCTTCCGAATTGAAGCGCAAGATCTGGAGCGCGCCGGCACGCGGACGCCGCTAGACTGGGTTCATCGACTTTCATCGTGGCTTCAACCGTGCACGCGACGCTGGCGAGTATTTCGCGCGACCGTACGGCGCCACACTGCTGACGAACCGAGGGATGCCCGTGAATATCGCCGATCTGCAACCTGCCGTCGAATCGCCGGACATCGCGCAACGCGTCGACGCAATCGACTGGTCGACCGCCGATGTCGAGCTCGATCGCTACGGATGTGCGCGGGTACCGGGTCTGATTTCCACAAGCGAGTGCGATGCGCTTGCCTCGCTCTATGCGCGGGATGCGCTCTACCGTTCACGCGTCGTGATGGCACGGCACGGGTTCGGGCGCGGCGAATACAAATACTTCGCGTACCCGCTGCCCGCGGTCGTCGCCGAGTTGCGTGCGACGCTCTATCCGCATCTCGCGCCGATCGCGAATCGCTGGAACCAGGCACTCGGGAGCGACGTCCGCTATCCGAAAGAGCACAGGACCTTCCTCGATCGCTGCCACGCGGCGGGGCAGACACGCCCGACGCCGCTGATCCTGCAATACGGGCCGGACGACTACAACTGTCTCCATCAAGACCTGTATGGCGAGCATGTCTTTCCGCTCCAGGTCGCGATCCTGTTGTCGGCACCCGGGCGGGATTTCACGGGCGGCGAGTTCGTGCTGACGGAACAGCGGCCACGCATGCAGTCACGCGCGGAAGTGGTGCCGCTCATGCAAGGCGACGCGGTGATCTTCGCCGTGCACGGCAGGCCCGTGCAGGGAACGCGCGGCGTCTACCGCGTCAACTTGCGCCATGGAGTGAGCAGAATTCGAAGCGGCCACCGCCACACGGTCGGCATCATCTTCCATGACGCACAGTGACGGCCCGCGGAACGAACATGACGCTGTCGCGCAATTCGGCCCGCGGACGGGGTCGTGCAATCGGCACCGCACGTCGGTGCTCGAGGCTCGTTGCACCCTGCCGTCGCCGTACGGTCCGCTCATCACCCGCGGTAACGGAAAACGGGGTGTGCCGCCCGTCGGACCATCGTCGCCTTGAACGATCGATGTTTCAGGTGAGCGACGAAAAGCCACCGCCCTCACCTGTCGCGACGCCAAGGCAACGCGAGATCCGGCCTACCCTCGGGCCACATTTGCCCGCAGGCGGTCGCCAGCATCGGAAGCCAGCCGCGCATAGCCCGGCAACGTCAGCAGCGCGAGCACACCCGCCGCAACGAATGCCCAGCGAAAATCGTCGAGTACGTAGTGCATGCCGGCCGCGTCGCCACGTACCAACGCCGCGAGCCGCAGCGACAACGCACCGAATGCGATCCCCATCCCGATCGTCATCTGCTGCGCGGCGCTCCACAGCGTGCTGGCCGCGCTCGTCTGCCGGGCCGGGATATCCGCATACGCCAGCGTCGCGAGCGTCGTGAACTGCATCGACCGCGTGAGCCCGTAGACGAATACGACGAACAGCGTGATCGCCAGCGGCGTCGACGCGGTCAGCCAGCCGCACGCGATCGTGAAGATGCCGACGATCGTCACGTCGACGAGCGCAACGCGCCGGAAACCGAAGCGGTCGAGGATCCACGACGTTCCCGCCTTCATCCCGAGATTGCCGAGCGCGCTCGCGAGCAGCAGCAGGCCGGACTGGAACGGCGACAGCCCGAAGCCGATCTGGAACAGCAGCGGCAGCAGATATGGCACGGCGTTGATCGCCATCCGCGTGATCGAGCCGGTGATCACCGTCACCGAGAACGTCGGCACCCTCAGCGTCGTGAAATCGAGCAGCGGGTGCGCGCAGCGTTGCGCGTGCATCCACGCGGCGATGCCGAACAGCACGCTCGCCCCCACCAGAATGCCCGCGCGCGCGAAGTCGACGTCCTGCTGGCCGGCCGCTTCGGTACCGATCAGCAGACAGGTCAACGCTCCGCCGGCCAGCACGAACCCGACCCAGTCAAGCGGCCGTTGCTCATCGGCCCGTGTATTCCGGACGATCAGCCAGGTACAGACGAGCGCGGCGATGCCGAACGGGACATTCAACAGGAAGATCCATCGCCATGACGCGTAGGTCGTGATGAAGCCACCGATCGGCGGCCCGACGACCGGCGCGACGATGCCCGGCCACGTAATCGTCGCGATCGCACGCATCAGCCTGGCCTTCTCGGTGCTGCGCACGACGATCATCCGTCCGACCGGCACCATCATCGCCCCGCCGACACCCTGCAGCAGTCGCGCGGCCGTGAACGTCACCACGCCCTCGGACAGCCCGCACAGCACCGACGCACCGGTAAAGACGAAGATGGCCGTGGCGAACACCGTACGCGAGCCATAGCGATCCGCGATCCAGCCGCTGATCGGGATGAACACCGCGAGCGCCAGCATGTAGGCTGTCATCCCGAGGCTCAACGCGTTCGGCCCGACGCCGAACGAGCGCGCCATCTGCGGCAACGCGGTCGCGATCACGGTCGTGTCGAGATACTCCATGAAGAACGTTGCGGCGACGAGGTACGGCAGGAAGTCGGTCGTCCGACCACCTTGGGCAGGGCTGTCAGTCATGAACGGTACAGGAGACGGAATGCGAGGATGCCGAGTTCCGGCAGGTGCAGACGAGGCCGGTAATCGGGACGAGTGGCGATATTACCCTGAAGGATTGATTGTCCGCTCTGTCGGGCATGTCGCGCGAATGGACTTTATGCGCATAGATTTTTATGACGATATTGCGCCGCGTTGGCCGAATGGTGCACACGATCAGTATCGACGCGACACATTGAGGGACCGGTGGACCAAGCCGGGGATTCCGCTGCAAGCGGCATTTCCAGGCAATTTCGAACCAACGTCACGCATCGTCGGCCATTACGACGTCATCGTCATGCCCCGCGACATTGACTGGTGCTGACAGATGGCGGATTGGTGTGATCTGGAGAAGGGTGTACCAGGCAGATCTCGGTGGGCAGAGTGGTGGGTTGTTCGAGCACCGTGGGTACATGAATTAATGCCATCGGCGCCCCAGCTCCAGCCACGTTGCACTTCGCCATTGCGCGCGCATTTCTGCAGCGCC